>JBLHNW010000145.1:0-8499 GCA_047622205.1 Paraglaciecola sp. | reverse complement strand
AATTCAGCAAGATCTTCCATACCAACAATATCAGCACCAGCTTCTTTAGCTGCTTCTGCATTGGCACCTTGAGTGAATACTGCTACGCGAACCTCTTTACCAGTGCCGTTAGGTAGTACTGTAGCACCACGAACGTTTTGGTCAGATTTACGTGCATCGATACCAAGATTTATTGCAACGTCAACACTTTCAGAAAATTTAGCCTTAGCTAATTCTTTAAGAAGAGCAACTGCTTCATTGAATTCGTAATCTTTGGTGCTATCTACTGTTTCACGAGCAGCACGCATACGTTTTGATAATTTAGCCATGTCTTATCCCTCTACTACCAAGCCCATGCTGCGAGCGGAGCCAGCAATGGTATTAACAGCTGCATCTACGCTAGCTGCAGTTAGATCCGGTTCTTTCGTTTTAGCAATTTCTTCTAATTGCGCACGCGTCACTGTACCCACTTTTTCAGTGTTAGGACGGCCAGAACCACTCTTAATTCCTGCCGCTTTCTTAAGTAAATAAGAAGCCGGTGGAGTTTTGGTAACAAAGGTAAAAGAACGATCTTCATATACGGTGATGACTACCGGAACAGGAGCGCCTTTTTCTAAGCTATCTGTTTTGGCGTTAAACGCTTTACAGAATTCCATGATATTTACACCTTTTTGACCCAATGCAGGACCAACCGGTGGACTTGGGTTAGCAGCACCTGCTGCAACCTGTAGCTTGATTAAGCCAGAGACTTTTTTCGCCATGATAATACTCTCAAATGTGGGTGTAACGCCTCGCAAACACTGAGAATGTTCGCTCGATCGGCTTCCCGTTCTACAAAATAAGGGCGCGAAGTATAGGTTACTTAGCGACCCTAGACAAGTTTAATTGTTTTTTTTTAAAAACTTTGTGGTTTGTCCGCTGCGGACTTAGCCTTTTTCTACCTGGCCAAATTCGAGTTCGACAGGAGTAGAGCGACCGAAAATCAACACCGACACTTTTAGGCGGCTCTTTTCGTAATCAACTTCTTCCACAACACCGTTAAAGTCTGCAAATGGACCATCGTTAACCCGCACCACTTCACCCGGTTCAAACAAGGTTTTAGGCTTAGGCTTATCAACTGACTCTTCCAAACGGTTAAGAATAGCACTTGCTTCTTTGTCAGTAATTGCAGCAGGGCGGTCA
Source organism: Paraglaciecola sp. (assembly GCA_047622205.1). Taxonomy (GTDB): domain Bacteria; phylum Pseudomonadota; class Gammaproteobacteria; order Enterobacterales; family Alteromonadaceae; genus Paraglaciecola. Next base: position 7,338 of record JBLHNW010000145.1, on the reverse strand, counting down.
GAGGTGCCGCCGATGAAACCCAATACTCTGGGCACGCTCTTTACTAGATGCCAGGAATCTTCATTCATATCCATTTGCACAAGTACATAACCTGGAAAAAATTTACGCTCACTTTTACGCTGTTGACCAGAACGCATTTCAACTACTTCTTCCGTTGGTACCAGAATTTCACCGAAAGAGTCTTCCATCTCATGCATCTTGATATATTCAAGCAAAGTCTTCTTAACACGTCCTTCATATTGTGAGAACGCTTGTACTACGTACCATTTTTTCTCAGACATTGTTTATAATCCTAAGCCGGTAATAAACGAAACAACCCGCACGATGATGCCATCCAAGCCCCACAATACTAGCCCTACAAATATTGTTGCAGCTAGCACGATCATAGTGGTTTGAGTTGCTTCCTGACGAGTAGGCCAAACAACTTTACGTACTTCGATCCGCGCATCTTTAGCGAAGGTTAAAAATGCACTACCTTTGTTTGTTGTAGCTGCAATAAATCCTGCCACTACCACTACTACTACCGCCGCTATCGCGCGATATAAAATAGATTCATCTTCGAACATGTAGTTGCCAGCCACAATGCCGCCTAATAATCCCAATGACACTAGCCATTTAAGCAAGTCTAAAGGATTGGAACTATTTTCTGTGTTTTCGCTCATGCTAATACCTAATTCATATGCTAATCGTCACAACGTACTGAAAGTAAATACACTTATCTAATCGTCGTCACATTGCCAAAAGTGGCAGGGGCGGAGGGATTCGAACCCCCAACCATCGGTTTTGGAGACCGCTGTTCTACCAATTGGAACTACGCCCCTAAATTCTTTACTAACACTTAAACACATGTTTTATAACATGAATTTTAGTTACACCAGCCTTGTGAAATCTTCGATTTTTTTGAAAAAATTCAGAATCACTAACAAGGAGGGAGGCGTATTATACTTATTGATGCGGCTTATACAAGATGGAAATCACGATAAACACAATAGAAACTGTAAGCGACAAGCTTCAGGCGGCAAAAGGCTCGATAATAATCCATAGCGGCATTAGCCTAAACCTAGTCGCATGAGCCTATTTATAGAAACACTAGTTTTATGATCAAGTGCAGATATTGGCATTTTAATTGGCTTGGTTCCCATGAACAATTTGCAATGTAAGCCGCAAGTATTGGCTAAAAGTTACTATTCGCGATAGTAAAACACAAAGGCCACTGAGAAAGTCAGAATTTGCTGAGAAATAAAAAATCATGCCGTATGAGCGGCATGATTTGCTGAGAAATATTCATCGTACCGTAGGCATGATTCTATTTTTCCGCTTAATTTCCCTTGACGTCGTTGCCGAGATAGAAAGATTGGGTAGAGAAACCCATTCGCTTGCACGTAAGGTTTCCTAAGCCGTCATCACTCCACGAGAACGTAACATAGCTGCTGTCATTGATTTCACGCACGGTGCGCACCAATTCCGGGTTAAAGGTAAGGCAAGTAACACTATCGCCTTCCTCATCCGTCGCCTGACAGAATGCCCAATTGAACATGGTACCATCATCGTCCACTTCCTCATTCCTTGTACCACAGCCGATGAAGACATCATCATTTTTGGCAGTACGCGCAGCGATCAAGTCACCACTAGCGAAGAAAATATCCAATTGCACGTCGACCGCTGCCGGCTGAACTTGTCCCGCCAATACAGGTAGTACCAACATCATGGATCCGAGTGTCAAAACGGTCCATTTTAGTATTTTTTTCATTTACTTTTCTCCTCGGTTAATTAGTCCCCACTGGACTAAAATCTTGTATTAATTTGCCCGCTATTCACCGCTTTGAATAATTCCTTCAAAGCCTGTCGTCGTTCGGCAGGTGGCAATTTTACAATGGCTTGTTCAATTAATGCGATTTCAGATGCCCCAACTTCGTCCGGACCATGGAGGGCAAGTATCATATCGGAAACGTCCACCGACATCTGGTCGATTATATCTTGCGATGGCTCCGGGGTGATATATGCGGAATTCTCCTGGATTTTGTTGGCCTGCATCGCTCTATTAGTTTCAATATTTTGCAGTTCCTCGGCGATGACTGTCCGAATTTCTTTAATCGTTGGGGAATTGTAGGCCTGATGAATCTCAGAATTATCAACGATTCCATCGTCAGAAGCAGGAGTGGATAGGGACACATTTTGGATAGCGGTGTTGGTTTTAGCTGACAAGTTTTGAACTTGGGTGTTAAGTGATTTGGTTTGAAACACGAGAAACAAAATCAACAGAGTCTGAAACCCTAATAAACACCATAAAAGCTTAGAATTATTCAATTCTTTACCCCTGTTTGGGGCTAGGCGATTTGCCTGATTGCATTCTGAATGCTTTGCCCCTGAATTGCCCTGTAATTAAGGACATCTTAAACAATAGGCCTTCGGTATTACGAAGTCAATGAACCGATTATTCTCATCGTAAAAACAGAGTGAACATGAGCTATTAACGGCAGCTTATTTCGGCAATTATTATTCAACGGCTGTTACGCGAACACCTATTGTAATTCAACAAGAAGTCAACTCACCGATTCATTAAATCGAGCCCTGCTTGAGGACCTAGCATCAAGGATTACTAGGAAGTGTCTCGCAAAGTTTTTATGGTTTACGTCCGCCTTGCATTAAAAATTATCGTTACTAGCTTAACAATTGAACCCACAGCTCATAAGAGACATTCACCATTCTAACTAAAGTGAATATTGCGAAGAGGCTATGCCATCACTTATTGTCGTTGGTCTTTAATGGAAACTTAAGCGCAATTGATTTTTGTCGCTTTTATACAATCTTTTAAGGTATTTAACACCTAATATAAACATCATTGAAATATAGAGATTTAACTCGCCCAAGGTTAAGTCACTTTACAGTAGCTATTGAACAATGATTAAGATTAAGACGATTGAATCCCTAAGCGAATTAACTAAGCTAAAAAGAGCGTACCTTGAAGAAGCGATAGGGCCACTCGATGGCATGTGGCATTTTGGCTTCGTACCTATGGCTAAACACTTTGGCTTTTATGCAGATCAAAGTCTAGTTGGCTTTTGTTGTGTTAATGATGATGCATACATGCTGCAATTTTATATTGAGCCAAATTTTCACACATTTTCTCAGGAATTGTTTACTTTAATTGCACAGCACAACAGCTCAATAATAACTATGGTCAAAGGCGCATTTGTTAGCACCGCAGAGCCTAGTTATCAGGCTTTGTGCTTGGATAATTCTGCTACATTTAAAATTAATGCCTTGATGTACCAACATAACCCTGAGTTGCTTGGTGATCACATTGAAATAATTGACATGCAACTAGCTTGCGCTGAGCAACTAATAGAGTTTGTCACCTTTGCAGTAGCGAACATCGGTGCCCCTGAGCAATGGCTAACTCAATACTATGGTAATTTAATTAAGCGTAAAGAACTCTTTGGCTATTGGCCTAAAGGGCAATTATTAGCCGCAGGAGAGTGTAGATTATTCGACCAATACCAAACTGAATACGCCGACTTAGGAATGATTGTCGCCCAATCAGCACGTGGACAAGGTATCGCCAAAAAAGTGCTCGGCTATCTAACAAAACATGCAACTAAGCAAGGGCTAAAACCTATCTGCTCCACTGAAAGTAGTAATGTGGCAGCCCAAAAAGCCATTTCTCACACGGGCTTCGCCTCTGCTCACCGGATAGTGCAGTTTGAGTTTAAACAAGGATAGAATAGACCATGCTTTTAATATATACCCATGCCACCTCAAACTGGGCGTTTCAGGGGGAGTTTAAGGTGGCATGGGTATAGTTAGCATAAAATAAGCAAAACCGAGTTATCTAAAGAACTATCAAGGTGTGTGATGATACGTTGGTTAAAAAAACCAAATCGAGCAGAAATTGCTAAATATGTTGAGTGCTATTGGTTCCTTGAAAAGTTGCCTAATGCTGAAGGTAATGATTACCCGAAGCTTAACCCTGATCCGTCCGCACACTTGATATTAGCGCTGCCAAAGCAAAGCTTTCAATATAAGAATGACAATGGTGTTACCCAAGTGGAAGGCAGTCATTTTCTGCACCCTTATGGGAAAACCTATGAATTAGATCACTCTAAGCCCTTTGCCTGTATCGGTATTAAGTTTCATGTAGGCGCGCCATATTCACTACCAAACCTTGCTGCCTTACAAGTTAAAACTACGCAAACATTAATCGATAACATTGATGCTATTTACGTTAACGATACTTTTTTAAGTGACGGTACTCAACTCAATAAAATTGAGTTACTAGCCCTGGCGCGTAATGCCCCCGATGACTGCTGTGAAATGCTAGATAACTTATGTATTCCTTGGCTTGCAGACACTAGTGAGGATAATCATAGTGAATTGACGAGGAAAATACTGCCACTGCTGGCTAAGACTTCAATTAATAAATTAGGAGATACACTATTCTGTTCACAACGCACCTTAGAGCGCAGTTTTTTAAAAGTGACCAGACTAACACTTAAACAATGCCAATCAATGAAAAGGCTAGAAGCGATTTTAGAATTCCTCTATCAGCGTGAACAAAGCGAGATTGATTGGGTTGATATTGCCTATCAGTTTGGCTTTAGTGATCAACCTCACTTAATTCGTTATTTAAAAAAACAAATAGGTTTAACACCGCAAGATTATGCTCTGCAACGTGGTTTTACTATCGACGTATACGGTGGTGTTGACTAGCGACAGTTCAATTGAACCTGTGGGCTCAGAGCCAGTAAAATGACCGCTTTGGCGCTAAACCTCCTATCCACCTTATTAATGGCGAACGTCTGTTTCAAGGCCTGATTCAGTAACATAAAATTGCCGGAAGCAACAAAAAACGAAGCGAATGGAGCGAACGAAGAGTTCTTCGCCGCTCTCTAATTGTTCTAAGCTAGCGCTTATTCCAAACCTATAAAGCCGCCAGTCTGATGAGCCCATAATTTTGCGTAGATCCCCTTTTGTTGTAACAACTCGGCGTGGGTGCCTGATTCAACAATACGTCCTTCGTCCAGTACCAGTAACCTGTCCATCTGGGCAATGGTTGATAATCTATGGGCGATTGCCAATACGGTTTTGTTTTCCATGATCTTATCCAGGCATTGTTGGATGGCTACTTCCACCTCAGAATCCAATGCTGAGGTTGCTTCATCCAAAATCAATATCGGTGCATCTTTTAACATCACCCTGGCGATTGCGATGCGCTGACGCTGGCCACCAGATAGTTTCGCCCCGCGCTCACCAACATGGGCATCGTAAGCAGTACGTCCCTGTAAGTCTGACAATGTCTGAATAAATTCATCTGATTCCGCCTGTTTGGCGGCACGTAGCATATCTTCCTCACTGGCATCAAGACGGCCATACAAAATATTCTCTCTGACCGAGCGATGCAGCAAAGAGGTATCCTGAGTCACCATGCTGATATTGGAGCGTAGACTTTCCTGGGTGACCGATCTGATATCTTGCCCGTCGATCAAAATTTTACCACTTTGAATATCGTAGAAGCGTAACAGCAAATTCACCAAAGTGGATTTACCCGCACCGGAACGCCCCACTAAACCGACTTTCTCCCCGGCTTTGATCCTGATATCCATATTTTGAAAAACACTATTAGCTGAGTGATCGACACCTGCATAAGCGAAATTAACCTGCTTGAATTCAATCTCTCCCCCCTGCATAAGTAATTCAGGTGCTTCAGGCTCGTCTTTCACGTCCACTGGCAGAGACAAACTATTAATCCCGTCTTGCACGGTACCGATGTTTTCAAACAAAGACGACACTTCCCACATTATCCATTGAGACATGCCATTTAGCCGCAAACTCAGACTCACGGTAATGGCGATATCACCTGGCGTGACGATGTCGTGCAGCCATAAATAAATAGATAGAGCACTGATGCTAAAGACCAGTAACGCATTACTAAACCACACGCAGCCATGTAACACCGTGACCAGGCGCATTTGTGGATAGACACTTTTTAGGAAACCGTCCATGCCTTCTTTGGCGTATTCTGCTTCTCTACTGGTATGAGCAAACAATTTGACTGTGGTGATATTAGTGTAGCTGTCGACGATACGCCCGGTCATCATCGAGCGAGCATCTGCCTGGCGTTGTGACACTCTTTTTAAGCGTGGCACCAAAATGCGCAGGATCATCATATACACTAAAAACCAGACAATGAGCGGCAAACTTAAACGCCAATCAGTGACGAAAACCAGAGCCAAAATGCTGGCAAAATACACGCCGACATAAACCAAAATATCCAACGTTTTCATTACTGCTTCGCGCACTGACAAGGCAGTCTGCATAACCTTAGTTGCCACTCTGCCAGCAAACTCATCCTGGAAGAAACTTAAACTTTGGCCGACCAAATAACGATGAGCTTGCCAGCGAATTTGCATTGGAAAGTTACCCATCAAGGCCTGATGAGATAAAAATGACTGGATCACAACCAAGCTGGGTAAGATGATCAGGACAACCAATCCCATCCAAATCAGGCTGCCCGATTCTTCCTGCAAAAACGTATCCCGGTCACGCTCGGCGAACCAGTCCACCAACTGCCCCAGGTAAGCAAATAACGAGACTTCCAGAATGGCGATGCAGGCACTCAATATGGAGACACAAATGATCACCGGCCACATACCTTGGGAATAATAACGACAAAATGCCAGGATAGTTTTGGGGGGTTGTTCAGGATGTTTAGCGGGGAAAGGTTCAGTTAACCTCTCAAAAAATGAGAACATGAATTTACTATATCAAATGATGAAAATACTATTTAGGATACCCTAATTTTGTCAGGATAGAGTCTACTTTTTCGCAATGTTCCGCACGCCATTTGTCCAGACTAATGCTTGCGTCTTTGTGGGTACGGGCTTTGGCGATAGCATATACCTGCTCTGCTTTAGCACTTGGGATCACCGCAATACCCTCTTCATCAGCAACAATAATATCGCCTGCATAAACCTTCACACCACCACACATAACCGGCTGATTAAACGGGAAAATATGTGTTTTAGCTCCGGGCTTGGGAATTACCCCACGGGCATAAACCGGAAATTGCAGTTCGCGCACTTGTGCCAGATCACGGATCACTCCATCAATCACAAAACCTGCAATGCCACGCTGCTGAGCAATCGCACAAACATTACCACCTGCCACAGCATACTGCGGATCAGCTTCAACCACTATGACATCTCCCGGCTGGGCACGATAAATAGCAGCATGTAGGCTTAAATGGTCACCAGGAGCACACTTAACGGTAAAGGCAGGGCCTGCAATTCTTGGTATTTGCTGCCAAAGTTCCTTGATAGCAATATCTATAAACTGTTC
>JBLHNW010000144.1:0-8506 GCA_047622205.1 Paraglaciecola sp. | reverse complement strand
TCCAAGCGCGCAAACAATTTTTTGAAAGCATCGAGGAAAATCAGAAACTCGGGATCAGGACTATGTTGATCCGGCATGGAATTGGATTGCACAGTCAGCCAAACAAAGCATTCTTAAAAAGCTACGTAAAACAATGGTTGTCACAGATGCCAGAAATTATTGCCTACCACAGCGCATTAACGCAACACGGTGGCTCAGGTGCAACTTATGTTTTGCTCAAGAAGAGCAACAAAGAAAAAGCTAATAACCGCGAATTACATGGTCTAAAATGACAAAGTGCTATAGCTATTTTAAGGAATCTACTTGGGAAAACATACTGTCTAAATTTGGGGGGGTATCATGTGATAGTGTAATTGATCTGGCAGGAGCGCTAAATATTGCAACAACGATCAACAAGACCACTGTGGCCAATACGCTGGCTAAACCAAAACCTTTTGAAGAACGATTCATATACGTCTCTTATTATTTTCTAACAAATATTTTATTGTTTATTTTTCTAAATTTCACATTCCATTTACATTCAGATCTGTAACTCCTTGTCAATAAGCTCCGGATAATAGTCAGTATTTATTTTATTTTCAAGAGTTTTATTCAATAAAATCAAACAATTGTGAAAATAAAAAAAAACGCCAACTAAGTTGGCGTCATAAAGAGAGCTAAAAGCTCATGAGAAAGTTGTAGTCTGCGTGGAAGGACGTCTACACAGGCTACTATTATACAGACCCGAAGAGCATCAAAAATCTTACATTTTTTTATTTTTTTTTATACTGCTGTTAAGCTAAATAAACTCGCGCGTTTCGGAACATGCGCATCCAGGCACTATCTTCTTGCCAGTCATCGGGGTGCCAGGAGTTAGCCACCGTTCTAAAGACCCTTTCCGGATGTGGCATCATTATAGTAGACCGGCCGTCCTGGCTGGTTAAACCTGAAATCCCCATCGGCGAGCCATTTGGATTTGCTGGATATTCCTCAGTCACTAATCCATAGTTATTCACATAACGCAGAGCAATTGCAGTGCTATCTTGCACATCTTTTAAACCGTTTAGATGAGTAAACTCAGCACGTCCTTCACCGTGGGACACAGCAATTGGTATGCGTGACCCTTGCATTCCGTTAAAAAAGATTGAAGGGGAGGCTTGCACTTCCAACATAGCCACCCGGGCCTCAAATCGTTCTGAACGATTAGTGACAAAATGTGGCCAGAGATCGGCACCAGGGATCAGTTCCTTAATATTCGACAACATCTGGCAACCATTACACACACCGAGAGAAAAAGAATCGGCCCGGGCAAAGAACGCGGCGAATTGGTCACGGGCCATGGTATTAAATAATATTGATTTGGCCCAGCCTTCACCGGCACCTAATACGTCTCCATAAGAGAAGCCCCCACAGGCTACCAGTCCTTTAAAATCAGCTAACGACACTCTACCCGCCAACACATCGCTCATGTGCACATCAATCGCACTGAAGCCGGCTCGATCAAAAGCAGCAGCCATTTCAACATGTGAATTCACTCCCTGCTCACGCAAAATAGCGATTTTAGGTGCAACACCGGTTGCGATATAAGGTGCCGCAACATCTTGATTGATGTCGAAGGTTAGTTTGGCGTGTAAACCGGGGTCGTTATTATCCGCTTTTGTCTTGAACTCTTGTTCTGCACATTCAGGGTTATCGCGCAAACTTTGCATTTGCAAGGTGGTTTCAGCCCATATTTGACGATAATGTACTCGGCTGTTGTGTAAAACCACACGCTCATCTCGCTTGAAAGTTATTTGATCCGTAGTATTTATCGAACCAATAACATGTGACATCTCGGCCAAACCATTGCGCGTCAAAATCTCCTGCACTTTGGATTGTTCAGAAACCGCAATTTGGAAAACGGCGCCTAATTCTTCATTGAACAATACCTCCAGATCGGCTCCAGCAAGTGCATTTAGTGAAACGTCTATACCGACCTTACCGGCAAATGCCATTTCAACTAATGTGGTAAATAAGCCGCCATCTGATCTGTCGTGGTAAGCAAGTAAACGTTTTTCATGCACCAGTTGCTGCATGGCCGTAAAAAACCCTTTTAACAGTTCAGCTGAATCAACATCAGGCGCATGTTCGCCTAGCTGTTGATAAACCTGGCCAAGACAAGACGCACCCATGCGATTTTGACCATTACCCAGATCAACCATCATTAAAATTGTATCGCCTTGGTTTGTTTTCAATTCAGGGGTAAGGGTAAGGCGAATGTCTTGCACTGCTCCAAATGCAGTGATCACCAGAGACAAGGGTGAGGTAACCGCTTTTTCGCCTTCTTTGTCTTGCCACTTGGTCTTCATCGACATCGAATCTTTACCAACTGGAATAGTTAAATCTAAAGCCGGACACAATTCCTCACCAATAGCTTTTACCGCCTCATATAGGCCGGCATCTTCTCCTGGATGACCGGCTGCAGCCATCCAATTAGCTGATAAGTTAATACGCTTTAGATCACCTATGTCAGCAGCGGCTATATTGCTTAATGCTTCACCAACCGCCATTCGCGCAGATGCAGCATAGTTTAGCAAGGCGATAGGCGTACGTTCACCCATCGACATTGCTTCTCCTTGATAGGTATCAAAAGCCGCAGCAGTAACTGCCACGTCTGCCACTGGCACTTGCCAAGGGCCAACCATTTGATCCCGACATACCATACCAGTTACAGAGCGGTCACCAATGGTAATAAGGAAGGTTTTTTCGGCAACAGTTGGCAAACGTAATACTCGCTCAGCCGCCTCAGCCAAATTAATACCCGCCAAATCAAAGGGCGTAGGCTCTAGTTCTTTTGAGCTGACATCACGGTGCATTTTAGGCGCTTTACCAAGCAAAACATCAAGGGGCATATCAATTGGTTTATTATCAAAATGCTTGTCACTGATAACTAAATGTTGCTCTTCGGTGGCCTCACCCACAACAGCAAAAGGTGCTCGCTCACGAGCACATATTTCGGCAAATGTAGCAAGATTCTCAGGCGCTATGGACATGACATAACGCTCTTGGGATTCGTTACACCACACTTCAAGAGGTGTCATACCTGGCTCGTCATTTGGCACTTCGCGTAATTCGAATTTACCACCACGGCCGCCATCATTGACCAATTCGGGGAAAGCGTTAGAAAGTCCACCAGCCCCCACATCATGAATAAACTGAATGGGATTATCGTCACCAAGTTGCCAACATTTATCTATAACTTCCTGACAGCGACGCTCCATTTCCGGGTTGCCACGCTGAACTGAGGCAAAATCCAAGTCTTCTTTCGATTGGCCTGAGGCCATTGAAGATGCAGCTCCTCCACCTAAGCCAATATTCATCGCCGGGCCACCAAGAGCAATAAGCTTAGCGCCAACCGTAATTTCGCCTTTTTGAATATGCGATTTTCGAATATTACCCAGGCCTCCCGCCAACATTATCGGCTTGTGATAGCCCCTAACTTCAACGCCATTAAAACTATTTACCTGTTGTTCGTAGGTACGAAAATAGCCCAATATACTCGGGCGACCGAATTCGTTATTAAACGAAGCCCCCCCGAGAGGCCCTTCCATCATGATGTCAAACGCGCTTACGATACGCTCAGGTTTACCATAATCTGTTTCCCATGGTTGTTCAAAACCTGGAATACGTAAATTTGACACTGAAAAACCAATTAAACCGGCTTTGGGTTTAGAGCCCCTTCCGGTAGCACCTTCATCGCGAATTTCTCCACCAGAACCCGTAGCTGCACCCGAAAAAGGCGAAATAGCAGTGGGATGATTATGCGTTTCGACTTTCATCAAAATATCAATATCTTCATGCTGATAGTTGTATACATTGTCACTGTCTTGCGGGAAGAAACGTCCAGCGAAGCTGCCTTCCATTACCGCAGCATTGTCCTTATAAGCTGAATGTACGTTTGCGCCACATTGCTCATAAGTATTTTTGATCATCTTGAACAATGATTTGTCTTGTACTTGTCCGTCAATTGTCCAATCAGCATTGAATATTTTGTGTCGGCAATGTTCTGAGTTCGCCTGAGCAAACATATACAGTTCTACATCGTTTGGATTACGCCCCAGATTGTTGAAGCTTTCTAACAAATAATCGATTTCATCTTCAGCCAAAGCCAGTCCCAATCTGCTATTAGCTTCAACTAATGCTTCTCTTCCCAGGGCAATTATATCTACTGAGGTCAATGCTTTAGGTTGCTTGTGAGTAAACAGTAGTGCTGCGTCGTCAAGTGCATCTAGGACCGACTCGGTCATTCTATCGTGCAAAATTGACTTTAATTGTTCCGTTTGAAACTCACTCAATGCATTACATTCAAGATAATAAGCAACACCACGTTCGAGGCGCGTTACCTTAGCAAGACCACAATTATGCGCAATATCAGTCGCTTTTGATGACCATGGGGAAATGGTTCCTGGACGTGGAACAACCAACATTAAATGTCCCAGAGCTTGATGTTCCGAAGCGTGTGGCCCATAGGTAAGTAACTTCTCGAGCACCTGCCTCTCGTCTGCCAATAAAGATTCACTTAACTCAGCAAAGTGGACAAACTCAGCATAAATCCCACTAACAGGGATGCCTGTAGAAGACAACTGTTGAAGCAATTTATCAGAACGAAAATCAGAAAGAGCGGGTGCACCACGAAGAACTAACATAAAGGTCATCACCAAGTTGCGAGATGCGTCAGCGTAATGCCAAGACGAATCATTTTATCAAGAATTTTTAAGGCGCGGATTATAGGATAAATTCAACGAATTGATAAGGTCTGACAGCTACAAATTGAACTTTTTTTGGGTTTAAGCAAAATACTGCTATATGAAACTTATTTTAGTCTCAGAGTGAAATATAGGTATATACCCAAGTTGCTTTAAATTCACGGTGAAAAGTCCGTTTTAAAGTGACTTAGGTATAAATAAAGTACTGGATGAATGTTAATATTTTGTACACAATGGTGATCGGTCAGAAATATGAGGCTCTACTTATTAGTTTTCGTCTTAGCTCACTTCTATTTTTATCGCTACTACTGAGCGGGTGTAATGATATCCAGCAAACAAGTAGTTTGGGTGATGTGCTGGATACTGGTGTGTTAAAGGTAGGCACAACCTACGGTTTGACTACCTATTATAATGGTCCTTCAGGGCCGGTTGGTTTTGAATATGAATTAGCCGAGGGTTTTGCGGACTATCTGGGAGTAAAGCTCGAAGTATTTCCTTATTATAATCTCAATGAATTATTTCCCCTGCTGGATAATCAACATCTGGACGTGATTGCAGCGGGGATCAGTGTTAGCCCTGAACGCAATCAGGCCTTCAAGTTTGGACCTGCTTATCAAGATGTCAGCCAAAAATTAGTTTTCAAACAAGGCAACAAAAGACCCCGGGAAATTTCAGATTTAACCGGCGAATTGACAGTTATTTCTGGGAGCAGCTACAGTGAATCATTGCGAGGATTTAAAACTGAATATCAGGATTTAGACTGGCAAGAAACGGATGACAAAGACACTGAAGAACTACTTGAAATGGTACTGAACGATGAACTGGATTATACCATAGCCGATTCCAACATCCTGGCGTTGATGCGCCGTCGTTACCCGGAATTAAGCATAGGTTTCACTGTCAGCCCTTCTCAGGGTATTGCCTGGGCGGTTAATAAAGATCGCGACGACTCTTTGCTCGCTGCATTACTTGAGTATTTTGGCATTATCCAAACTGATGGCACATTGGCTGTGTTGGAAGACAAATATTTTGGCCATGTTCGCACCTTTAGTTATGTGGATACCCGAGCATTTATTCGTAGGGCCAAAGAAGTGCTGCCAACCTTTCGACCTTGGTTTGAAACTCACTCGGGAGATTTAGATTGGCGGTTAATAGCGGCCATGAGTTACCAGGAAAGCCATTGGGATCCTAAGGCCAGGTCGGTAACGGGTGTGCGTGGTATGATGATGTTAACGTTGGCTACCGCAAAAGAAATGGGCATTGTTTCGCGCCTTGACCCAGAGCAAAGCATCAAAGGCGGTGCTCAATATATTGCTAAGTTACTGCGCCGCATTCCAGACAGAATTACCTCACCCGACAGAATGTGGTTTGCTATGGCAGCATACAATGTTGGTCTGGGTCATTTGGAAGATGCCAGAGTGCTCACAGAAAAACAAGGTGGTAATCCGGATATGTGGGTGGATGTGAAAAATCGATTACCCCTATTACGCAAAAAGAAATATTACAAAACCACGCGGTATGGATATGCCAGAGGCAACGAAGCTGTGTCCTATGTGGATAATATACGTCGTTACTATGACTCCCTAGTCTGGTTTGATGAACAACAACCGGAAACCGAAGAGCAAGAAGAGCTGGCCGCTCAACCTTCGTCCCCACAACTAGAACTTAGCCCACCTAATTAGTCGATACTGAATTAATTTAGCCAAGTTAATTAGGTGTGCATCCATATATTAATAATGCGCTATATCCTTATTGCGGCCATAAAAGTTGGCGCAAAAGAGGTTCAAACTTTCTCACAGAAAATTTGTCAATTGTCGCAACGCAAATGGTATCGGGTATATTGTTTGCTACCCGCCTATTTCTGTCACACTATGTTCATAAAGTAATGATATTTTCAAAAGGATGAAACTTTTCGGGCGATCCGCCTATCTACTAGACAATGAAAAGGAAGAGGCAAAAATGAAAAAAAGATCAATATCTGTAAACAAAAATCACATAAATAATAATAGCCGTCGGCGGCAGTTGCTAAAAAGAGTTCATTACAAAGTGTTGTCACGTCGACAACAATTCCAGACGGATCAATCTTGTGAACCCCAAATTGCAGTCTGCTAGTCACTTTTCTGTTTGGTCGATATTAGTTTATGTGCTTTTATCTGCGCTCTGCGATTACGAAAGAATGACGATAACTTATCGGCGCATTGCTTAGCCAATACACCTGAAGACACTTCAACTTGATGATTCAATCGCTCATCTCTAAGTAAATCCATCACACTACCCGCAGCTCCTGATTTTAAGTCTGACGCCCCAAAAACTAGACGTTGTATGCGGCTATGCACCAATAAACCTGCACACATTGGACAGGGCTCAAGTGTCACATATAATGTGGTGTTTATAAGGCGATAATTGCCTATTAACTTTCCTGCTTCACGGATAGCCTGCATTTCAGCGTGGGCTGAGGGATCATTTAGCGTTATTGATTGATTCCAACCCTCGCCAATTATCTGCTTATCTCTAACCAAAACAGCACCTACTGGGATTTCCCCTTGCGCCTCTGCTTTGTCGGCTAAAGATAAAGCATATGTCATCCATTGTTGATCGTGTTCGCTTAACATTTTCCCTCTGATGAAAGTTACATAATTTGAATATTAAATTTTGAGATTGGCGAAAAGTATTCATTACTTCGTCAAATTCGCCAAATAATAAATGGCCGCAAGTCACACTTATTAGATAAGCTATTGATATATATTGTTTTATATTGTTGGTCAACTATTTGCATTGATATATACATTGGCATAAACTTTTGAATATAACGTAAATACCTAATGAGGGAGTAATATGAACATGACTGCAATAGCAATAGTGGCAATTGTTTGCTGGGCAATTGTTGAATTAGTTAATGGCCCAAAATCAAAAAAGAAAGACAAACAGGACAATCAAACATCAAATCGCGCGCTCGAAGAAGTAAGTGCTCTTAAAGACCGTGTTGAAACCTTAGAAAAAATAGTAACCGATGAAAGATATGACCTTAATCGTCAATTTGATGATTTAAAGAAGGATAGAGTCGCTTAAGAAAGTGACCGAAACGAAAACAACTACAAGCTCTCAATAGGCGTTAAGAAATTAACGCATTTTTCGTAGGTTTAAGCTGCAGTAGTGTGATTATTTAGGAAAATTGTCAGACAAATTACCGAGCGAATCTCTCGTAATGAAAGTATCAGCTAGTCGATAATTCTGCAATCCGAAGGAAGCCAACACCACAAACACGCCATTAATCTGTCAAATTAAATCACAGATTAGGATTAGTTTCAGTGTTGATAACGCGCAGTTTCAAAAGCTTGTTATAGGTTATCCCCAGCCAAGTTGCTGAAGGCTGATCGTGTCATTCCAAATTTTCGTCATGTGTTTGATATGACCTCCTTTAAGTTCCATGTAATACACGTAATCGGCTTCGATAGATTTACCTGTTGGAGGCACAGGACCGCCCTCTCCTGTCTGTGTGCCGTGGAAAATTGCAAAAGCAGTAACCGAATTTCGTACTTCATCAATCGCAAAGAACTTAAGCTCATAATGTCCGTCTGGTATTGGGGTAAAAAGGTTTTTCATCCACTCACAGTATTCTTCTAAAGTGGATATATCAGCCAAGGCTGTTGTTTGAGAAGAGAATGTTGCTTCTGAATGACAGAAATTCTTACAATCTTCCCAACCTTTACCTGTTTCACAGGCTTCAAAAAATTGCTTTGCAGTATCAAGACTTGTAGGCATTTTGTTCTTCTAGAGAAATT
>JBLHNW010000143.1:0-8509 GCA_047622205.1 Paraglaciecola sp. | reverse complement strand
CTTCTGATATTTAAACCAGGCTTTTTCTGCAGCTGTTTGTGGTTCTTTCTTGCCATATGCAGACTCTACCAGCCCATAATCCTCTTCACTAACGGACTCTAATTGACCATCAAGTAAAGCCGCAACTAAGCATCCATATTGCCCCAAGGCCTGACTCTCACTAATAGAAAAGTCACCCGAACGGGAAAAACCGTAGGGGTAGTTTTTGGGGTCACTAAAAACACGTTTTAATAATAATTCTTTAGTAAGTTTTGCCATAACAGCATCCCCTGGTTAATTGAATAATTAACAAAAATATATTTAGCATTCGCTAACTGGATTTATAATTTAAAATTAAAATCTGTCAACAGTTTTTTGCCTATAAATCACACAATATGAGGTTTTTAGGTCAAAATAACAGATCTTGCGGGATGGATAAGACACATTAGAAACAGACTTTCAGGTAAAGGGCCTTAATGTACGACTTTGAATTAGGGAATTTTGGCAAGATATACCTATTTCTTTTTTGGCACCCAAGCCCAAAGCATTTCACACTCGACCGGCACAATACCGCTTGCATCGGTCACTTCTACCGTGACGTTTACCTCACCTTTTTCCTGAGTTTGCATCAAAGCAATTTGCTCATCCGTCAAACTCGCAACCGCGGTCATATCTCCCGAAGCGCGTTTTACATAATTGAATTTCATAGTCTTTATCAGTGGTAGTTTATCTCCCGGCAAGTTAATACCAACGATAAACCCCGTGCAAGATTCAGCCAACAGCGCCATGGCCGCAGCGTGTACACTGCCAATATGATTTTGTGCCTTGCGTTTATTTTTCTGGCGATAGGTAACGGTTTTACCGTCAGTGTGTAAAACCTCAATACCGGTAGTTCCAGCAAGCTTGACCTTATAACGGAACATTTGGGTCATTAAAAACGAGCTTAACCAACCAGGATACTGGTTAACTTTATCAACAAACGTTCGAAGGGGATTTTTTACTGACATTATCTATACTTAATCTGGTTTGACCAGTATAAAGTGTGCCCCTAAACTAAATAAGTTTCAAATACATTTAACTTATTTAAAGCGAGAATGGAATTTGACACCCAATAACCGCGTTACAGGCAACCCGTGATCGCGGCCGTTTGGTCACTTACTAAGTGATTCGATAAACTACTGGCGAATTACTGAACAAAATTTGGAGCGGGAAACGAGATTCGAACTCGCGACCCCAACCTTGGCAAGGTTGTGCTCTACCACTGAGCTATTCCCGCATAATTTGGCTTGTTTGAAGTGTGCAACTACAAACGGACGCGCATTTTACAAAAATCTTGTGCGGACGCAAGACTTAAATAGCGTTTTTTAACAATTAGTCTGATTTATAGCCAAATTAGCTCAAATAGCTACGTTTTTATGGCTAAATACAAAACACATGCTGACGGTAATAGACCAGTTCGGCAATCGACTCACGAATATCATCTAGCGCCAGATGTACGCCTTTCTTGTGAAAGCCATCCAATAACTCAGGTTTCCAGCGTTTTACCAATTCCTTAATCGAACTTACGTCGATACTGCGATAGTGAAAATATTCCTCTAGTTCTGGCATGTACTTAACCATGAATCGCCGATCTTGTCCTATTGTATTGCCGCAAAGTGGTGACACTCCTTTCGGAACATAGTTTTGTAAAAACGCGATTGTTTGCTCAACAGCATCAAATTCGCTAGTTGTGCTGTCTTTGCATCGCTGTGTTAACCCAGACTTGCCATGGGTTTCTACGCACCAGGGATCCATTCCGTTTAAAATGTCATCATTTTGATGGATCGCAATTAATGGTCCTTCAGCAAGAATATTCAAGTTCGAGTCGGTTACGATAGTGGCGATTTCCAGTACCACATCAGTTTCGGGCTCCAATCCAGTCATTTCCATATCAATCCAGACCAAATTTTGCTTGCTCATCTCCATAGATACTCCAATCATTAAGTGCTTAAAAAATCATCGCAGGAATTAGTATAATTCCAAGTGCCCAAACGTTACCATGATACAAGAACCTGAGCCAAAAATAGTAAACATAAAAGTGGCAAAAAAACCCAAACTTACAACCAAGCAAAAACGTCAAGTTTCAAGTAATCGCGATAAACGTTTAAGTAAGCCCCAATTAACACCAGAAGATAACCAGCTGGGCGAGCAACAAGCTGGCAAAGTCACAGGACGTTTTGGCAAACATGCGGATGTAGAAGATGCACAGGGCATCATTCATCGGTGCCATATGCGTCGTACCATCAACAGTGTTGTCTGTGGTGACAATGTGTTGTTTCGACCGGGTAAAGATCAGAGCTTAAGTATTAGCGGCCTTATAGAGCTGGTTCAAGACCGACAGTCAGTGCTCACCAGGCCTGATTTTTATGATGGCGTTAAACCGGTTGCGGCCAATATAGATCAAATTATTATCGTCAGCTCAGTCATTCCAGCCTTATCTCTAAATATCATCGACCGATATCTGGTGGCTGCCGAAGACGTTGAGATAAATCCGGTAATCTTACTAAACAAAGTTGAACTATTGAGCCCAAAAGAAAGAGAGCAGGTTGAGCTCGAATTGCAAATTTACCGGGATATAGGTTACAAACTGGTGTACACAAGTTGCAAAACCCAAACAGGCCTAAGCGAGTTATCTGAATGTCTAAAAGACAAAACCAGTGTATTTGTCGGCCAATCTGGCGTAGGGAAATCCAGTATAATTAATGAGCTACTACCAGATTCAGTTGACGAAACAACAAATAATGTTTCCGACAATTCTGGCCTGGGGCAGCACACCACAACCACAGCAAAATTGCTGCATTTCCCTCAAGGCGGCGACTTAATTGACTCTCCTGGAGTGCGTGAATTTGCCTTATGGCACCTACCCCCGGAACGGCTGACTTTAGGTTTTATTGAGTTTCGCGACTACTTGGGAGGCTGTAAGTTTCGCGATTGTAAACACGCAGATGATCCAGGTTGCTTGATAAAACAGGCCGTTGAACAGGGCAATATCAGCCAACAACGTTACCAAAGCTATCACAAAATACTATCAAACATGGATGAACTGCGTCCTGCACATATCAAGATATAAGTACAAACATTCATCCCTATACCCATGCTATCTAAAACTGCGGGTTTCAGCCTAAGTTTGAGGTGGCATGGGTATATAAACAACTAGCATATAGCCTATTAAACTTAGTGTTACTCACCACCCTAAAGAATATTAATGTACACTTCTCAGGATTATGAAAATTATTCTTTAGGAATTTCACCTTGTTCGATTCAGTTAAAATAGCCCTGCAATATATTACTCCAAAACATCTTTTATCCAGACTGGTAGGAAGTTTAGCCGCTGCAGAGGCTGGTGCGCTCACAACTGCTATGATCAAGTTATTCGTCAAAAATTATGACGTCAATATGTCTGAAGCCCTGCGCTCTTCGCCAGATGAGTATGCTTCCTTTAATGAATTTTTTACCCGGGAGCTTAAAGCGGACGCTCGCACAATTTGTCCCGATGAAAAACAACTCGCTTTGCCGGTTGATGGCGCAGTTAGCCAACTTGGCGATATAAAACACGATAGTATTTTTCAGGCTAAAGGCCATGATTATAGTCTGACAACCCTCTTGGGTGGTTTGCCCCAGCTAGCCGTGCCGTTTAAAGATGGCAAGTTCGCCACGATCTATCTATCTCCAAAAGACTACCATCGCATTCATATGCCAATTGATGGCACTCTCACCGACATGGTTTACGTACCTGGTGAGCTATTTTCTGTTAGCCCTCTAACCGCTGAACGTGTTCCTGGACTATTTGCCAGAAATGAGCGCGTAGTCACAATTTTCGATACACCAGCAGGTAAAATGGCTATGGTCTTAGTTGGTGCAACAATTGTCGCCAGCATCGAGACCAAATGGGCGGGTACAGTTACTCCTCCAGCTGGAAAAAACGTGCAACATTGGCAGTATCCAAGTGACGGTGAGCATGCTGTACATATTAAAAAGGGCGATGAAATGGGGCTATTTAAGTTGGGCTCTACTATTGTTGCCTGTTTTGAACCTAATATGCTTGAATTTGCCGAACTTGCTGCAGGAGATGAAACACGCCTCGGCGATGTATTTGCAACACTGAATAATTAGGCAATGGATCCTGTCAAAAAGAGTCTATGGTCACTGCACGTTACGGTGGCCTTATTGGGTGCTACCGCACTTTTCTCCAAACTCATCCCTTTATCTGCCACTGATATTACCTTTGGACGTTCAGTCATTGCGTGTCTGATGCTGGTCATTATCGTTAAGGCAACTGGCGGGAAACTTTCTCTTAGAAACACTAAAGATTATCTTATTGCCCTTCTACTTGGTTTATTAATGGCGGCGCATTGGGTTAGTTATTTCGCCGCGATGCAATATTCCAGCATTTCTGTGGGCATGATCGCGTTGTTCACATTTCCCGTTATAACTGTATTACTTGAACCTTTTTTCGAAAACATAAAGCTGGTTTGGCAAGACATTGCCAGTGCCCTGGTTGTGTTATCCGGCATTGCTTTTATCGTACCTGAAATTTCATTCAACAATGATATTACTCTGGGGATTTTGATTGGCATGGCATCAGCAGTTCTATATGCGTTTCGCAACTTAATCCACAGAAAGCATTTTTCCCACTATTCAGGGGCACACGCCATGGCCTACCAAACCCTGGTGATTTTTTTCTGCCTAAGTTTTTTTGTCTCCGAGAAAATCTTTGAGGCAAGTCAACAGACCTACATTTGGTTGCTTGTTTTAGGCACTGGGTTGACCGCCCTGCCCCACGCGTTAATTGCCGCTAGTTTGAAACATCTGCGTGCCAAAACGTTTTCACTAGTGGCCTGTATGCAACCGTTTTACGGAGTCATGCTGGCCATACTGATTCTTGATGAACAGCCAACATGGCAGACATTTGTTGGTGGTACACTGGTAATATCTGCGGCCATTTATGAAACCATAAACGCCCAAAAACTCCACTCAAAATAAGGTCACTTGTTATGTTGGTTTTTGCACATCGTGGTGCCAGTGCTGATGCACCTGAAAATACCCTTCTTGCGGCCGAAAAAGCCATTCAACAAAGTGCTGATGGCATCGAAATCGATATACACCAAACAGGCAACGACTTAGTCGTTATTCATGATAAATGGTTGCACCGCACTACGAATGGCCACGGTAACTTAGCTGATTTCAATCTTCCCGAGCTAAAAAGACTTGATGCAGGAGAGGGACAACAAATTCCGAGTCTTTGGGAGCTAATGCAACAGGTAGCCGGACAATGTTTGCTAAATATTGAAATAAAAGGCGTAGACGATGTGGAACTGGTTTTATCACATATTGATAAAGCAATTGTTGAACTCAACTTTAAGGCCGAACAGTTTATTGTTTCATCTTTCGATCACCATTTACTCAAACGTATAAAAAACCTTAGGCCAACACTGAAAATAGGCGCATTGACCGGCAGTAAACACCTTGATTACGCGGCGTTTGCTGAAACCCTGAAAGCCTATTCAGTCAACATTGACATAAGTTTTATCGACCAGCAGTTTGTTGAAGATGCGAAATCACGTGGACTAAAAATATTTGTATATACGGTGGACGAGAAAGCTGATTTATTGAAGCTTAAAGATTGGGGTGTAGATGGCGTGTTTTGCAATGCTCCCGGAAAGGCCAGAAACATTTTAAACCAGAATTAGCTAACCTGAACTCGGTTTAACTGGTGCTTGAACAACCTGATTCGCAATTCTGACAGCTTTTGCAAAGTTTTAGATTGATGATGTGGGCTCCAACTATCAACATTGCGCCTACAGCAATGGTAAAGGGCTCATATATCTCTCCAAACATGTCTTTGTTCCAATAAATAATCCCACCCAGAACTAAACTATAAAGAGGATATAGCTGTCTATGATAGCGATAGAATCCTGAGAATAATGCCCAAAAGCCAATAATCATAGAGAAGGATAAGATTCCTCGCTCAAACCAGTTCTCAGCAAAAAAAGATGCACCTACAAGAGGGATCACCGGAATAAGTATAGGCAACAACAAGCAATGCAACGCACACAAGCTGGACACCCAAATGCCTAGTCTGTCAAAAAGCGTTTTGTCATTTACTACTTGCATAAAATTTACCCATCAATAATAGAACGTTATAATATAACATTTCACATAGGATGCAAGTTTAAAATAGCCTGTTGCAGGTATTTTTCTATCCTACTTCGTAATAGCTGAACGAGATATTACGCCGCTTTTGGCATTATCATCGACTAGTTTTTATCCTGTTTTTAAGTTTACTGATACGCTCAGCCATCTCTGCTGCCAGTTCATTGGGCACAGGGATCGTTAAATGGTATTGACTGATAAGCCATTCACCATCAATTAACTGTATTACTCCACTGCCTCGACATTCGCCATAACTCTCGTTGTCAAGTAATTCATCAAACCAAGCCACCTGACCTGCAGCCGAAAAAGCCACATGCCTGTCTCTAGGGTGATATGTCCAGCCCTTACCTTTAGAGAAATACGGTTCAGCAAAACCAGAAAATTGTACTTTGTTCCATCTTTCTGTCGCATCCGTGCCAAGAAACACAGCGTCATCAGATAACAATGAAAAATATTTTGCGCCATCAGCGCTAGCAGCTGCTTGATGAAAACTATTCAGGACCTTTATTACCTGTTGTTCACTAACACTCTGAGCGCAAACTGAGCCACTGAGTAGAACAAGAATGACGATGGTGAACTTGGATATTAACTGCATTTGGAGGCCCCACGTTTAAATTCAAAAAACCACTTTGACATGGTTAACAAACTAAATCACCTCTTTGTTTTATACCAAAAATCATTGGAATTACGTTGCAGAGATGAATGTGTGTCGCCATATAGCCACTGTAACTGATTCACTACCCGGGGATAACAGTCCTAAGTTGTAAAAGCAATCTGACACTTATGGTTAACAGCTACAAACTAGACCTGACAGGCGTGTATCAGCGATCAGCCGCCGTTGGCCCTTACCAATTTAAATAGGAGGTTTTCATCCAAAAAGGGGGCATTGACGGCATTTCTATCCAAAGGCTCGGAAGGGCAAAAAATAGACGTTAAACGGCAAGTATTCTGCCCCCTTTGAATTAGGCTAATAACACCTGTCCGTTTTATTTAGTTAAGCCACTCATTTTTCTTTTTTAATCCGCCACACGCTATTTGAATAGCCAGTTTTGCTTCATGATTGCAGCCCAAGCAAAGCCTGTTACTCATTGCTTAGATCAGGGATAGTGTTTATTCTTCCTATACAACGATTCGCCAGATTCTGAATCTACGGGCACAAAAAAACCCACAATATGTGGGGTTTTCTTTCAGTATGACTAACTAGAATAACCTACTTAGTTGACTCGATTTTCCAAAGACGGTTTTGCTTACAATCCACAATGTCTTTAAACAGATCTTTAAGAGCAGCTTTTCCTGCTTTGGAATCCGTTGCATTGCTAACAGTAGTCCAGCTCACCAGATCCGGATATGAATCGATCCACAAAAAAGCCTTACTATCGCCAACAATTGCTGTTCCTACGCTGCTACTAATCTTGCCATTGCCGCCGTTTGCATTCACCCAAGCGAGCCATGTGCTGTTGGCAGTCTGAGCCTGATCCGTAGTTGCTCCTTCTTTTAGCGTGCACAAAGCAACCTCGTCAACTGAATCGGCCATTACCGGTACAGCAGAAACCATAAAAGCCGCCGTGACAATCGCTAGCGTTAAGTGTTTTTTCATTTTTATCTCCATTAGACTTATTTTTCAGGCCGTGATCGACCTGCTATGCCTAATATAGTTGATTTTTTGAAAAACGCGCAAAAAAAACCCATTGGCGTGGGTTTTGATTTGGCTGGCTGGCTGGTATAAAGGGTGAGCGGGCTCGCCTGATTTGTTAACTTTAAGACTGTAGAGGTTGGGCAATAATGCTTTGACTTGCTCAGAGCGTTCTAAATACATTCCATCATTTCCCCAGGCTGCAATGACCAAAGCTCCATCTTTTGCTAATTCTTGTAAGCACTTGTTGTTATCAATGCCTATAGGATCACCAGATGCTTTCATGTCAGATGGTTCAGTAGCCCGAGACACAAGTAGGTTCGTCGTGCATACACCACCATATCCCCACGATTTAGCGAAGTTAATACATATGGTCAACGTCGAATCATCAAGCGTTTCATCTGCTGCAGGTGGGTTAAGACCAACGAACATCACAAAAGGTTTTGAGCTATCCCGGGTCCGCCATAGTGCGAAATGATAAGGTCTACAATCCGAAAGTTTTGCCGTATTCTTCAATGGTTTGTTCAATGGCTATTGATATGTTTCGCCATCATGTTTCAGCCAGCCGCCCTGATGGCGACGACCCGGGTCGTGATGTATCCAGTGAAGAACTCCGCCTTTCGAGTTGCATCCATATCCTCCATAGAACTCAACTGTGTCGCCCTTGCATAACGAATCGATGCGTGGTGGTAAATCTATATTATG
>JBLHNW010000142.1:0-8560 GCA_047622205.1 Paraglaciecola sp. | reverse complement strand
GGTAACAGGGGTTCGAATCCCCTTGGGGACGCCATATAGATTAAGCCGCAGGATGTGGTTTAAGTTTTAAAACAAGGATTATTAGCTACCGCCTAGGCCAGTTGATAAATAGTTTGATAGAAGTTTCGTTTTTGTAACGTGTTAAAAGTTAAGTCTGCAATTTGCGAGTTTATCTTATGTTACAAAAACTTATCGAAATCTGTTTCGATAATGAAGTTTTTGTCCCCATCGTCTAGAGGCCTAGGACACCGCCCTTTCACGGCGGTAACAGGGGTTCGAATCCCCTTGGGGACGCCAAATATCAAAGCCGCTTAAGTCATTAAGCGGCTTTTTTATTGGCTGATGTATAACCATGTCATTCTGATAGTAGCGAATGCGTTGCTCATCGTCATCCCGTGTGGTGATCGCATGACTTGTCTCAAACGAAATCCCCTTCCTTCGACTTCCCCATTATTCTTAAGCACAACAAAGACGCGTTCTTTATCAATTAGTGTCATCCGACTGTATTGCTTCGATATTAATGATGTTAGAGCGATTCAGGGTGATTTTAAAGCGCTGCTTATGTTGTTGCTGTTGTTTATCTGTATGCATTAAAACCACGTTGATTTGGTATCGCCGCTCAACAGCTTGTTTTGTTATTTTACTGCCATCGAGTGCGTATAAACGGCCTTCCCCTTTTTTTAAGAAACGAATGAAGGGAGTTAAATTAAAATAAATACGTTGTTGAATTTCATCGTAGCCAGGTAAAAAACCTTTTGCATTAACTTTAGTGTCACTGCGAAAATGCAGTAATTGTGCTGCCTGTTTATTTTGTTGTCGCCGGGTTTGAAATAATTTATCTACTTGTTCGGGTAAATCTTTGTTTCGGATGTACTCAAGCCAAATAGTTTGAGTCGCTACTCGACTTTTATTGACACTTTGACTATAAATGACTTTCCATTTTGGCATTCCTTTTTGAATTCTGCGCCAAATGATCCGCGTAATATCTTCTTTAAATATTTCTCGTAGACCATAAATAACACCTAACATACCGACTAATGCAATTGTCACTTCAGTAAAGTTAGTACGCGCATTTAACACTAACACCATAACAAAAGTCATAATAACGGCTGTGACTGTGCCTCGTACAATGCGGTTTAAACTAGTATTGAGGTTTTTTACTTCTTTTTGAAATACCACTCCATACTCGATTAATCTTTGTAGCAAGCGCATTTTATTGGTGATGCGATTAGGGTCGCTTAAGGTGACTTGTGAGTTATATTTGTTTTCTTCTCGGTATTCATTTTCACTGCGACACAGCGCTAACAAGAAGTTTCTCTCACTGGTAAAATCACTGCTTTTTGGGGCTCTAGATAGCAGTTTTAAAAATGATTGTTCTACTTGCCAACTTAGATAGTTGTCGGCATTTTCAAAATATGCACGTAGTTTTTGATCAGGAGGCGCATATCTTCTTAGCTTTTTTAGTAATCCAGAAATCTGTTCTGCTAACACTATAGCTTGCGGATAAAAATCCTCGCACTCTTTAAGCTTAAGGGTTTGTTTTATATCGGTATCCAAGGCAATGCGAATTTGATAGGAAAACAGATTAAGGTTTAAGCGGTAATCACTTTGCTCACCTTTTTGTTGGCTGATAAAGCGACTTCGTACTAAAGGTAAATGCAGTTGGTCTGAGTAATAAGCGCTATGGCTTTGTATACTATTATGAAAATAATGCTCTTCAGCTAAGGTTTTAGGGCTTATACCCATTTCATCGGGTAAGGAAAAATAGAGATCCAGCCTCTGCTGATCACTAGGTAATAACTGGTAACTGACTTTTATGGAAAGATTTTCGTCTTGGGCGAGTTTAATTTTATTCACTTATATCCTCTTCTCCTTGAGGGTTATATTGTCATACCTGAATCGAACAATCATGCCTTACTTTTAGCTGATTACCCAAATTGATCTGCCAGTGTTGTATTTAGCAGATTACTAAGGGGTACATAGATTTACAGTAGTTGACAAGCCATCATTGACCTTGTTAGAAAGCCGAAATACTTTCAATTTGATATTCCTTCGCCGCACTGATGAGCGGCGAGGGGATATGTTGCTATTTTTAGGCTAAATCGAAGCGATCAGCATTCATAACTTTGGTCCATGCTGCAACAAAGTCATGCACAAACTTCTCTTTGTTGTCATCTTGTGCATAAACTTCAGCGTACGACCTAAGGATAGAGTTAGAGCCAAAAACAAGGTCCACTCTGGTTGCTGTCCACTTGACTTGCTTTGTCTCACGATCATGAATTTCATACAGGTTATTACCGGCAGGTCTCCATGAATAATTCATATCAGTGAGGTTTACGAAGAAGTCATTGGTCAACATGCCTTCACGATCAGTCAATACACCGTGTTTGGTGCCATCGTAGTTCGTACCTAAGACACGCATACCGCCAACTAATACTGTCATCTCAGGTGCAGTTAAGCCCATCAATTGTGTACGGTCGAGCATCAATTCTTCTGCACTGACCACGTAATCACGTTTAAGCCAGTTACGGTAACCATCATGAATGGGTTCCAGCACTTCAAAAGCGTCGATGTCGGTCATCTCCGCGCTTGCATCCCCACGTCCTGGTGAGAACGGTACAGTTACATCAAAGCCTGCTGCCTTTGCTGCCTGCTCAATACCGACGTTACCCGCCAGCACAATGATATCAGCGACACTTGCACCGCTCTGGGTTGCAATGCTTTCGAGTACAGTGAGCACTTTGGCTAAACGTGAAGGCTCATTTCCTTCCCAGTCTTTTTGAGGAGCAAGTCGAATGCGTGCTCCATTGGCACCACCACGTTTGTCTGAACCACGGTATGTTCTGGAACTGTCCCATGCGGTAGACACCATTTCGCTGATGCTCAAATCACTGGCCGCTATTTTGTCTTTCACTGCCTTAACATCATAACTAGTGTTCCCACAAGGCACTGGATCTTGCCAGATAAGCTCTTCTTTAGGCACGTCAGGACCAATATAATTAGACTTTGGCCCCAGATCGCGGTGAGTTAATTTGAACCATGCGCGGGCGAAGACTTCAGAAAAATAGTCTGGGTTGTTATAGAAGTTATCGGAAATTTTCCGATATTCGGGATCCATTTTCATGGCCATATCAGCGTCAGTCATAATGGGGTTTTGACGGATAGATGAGTCTTCCACATCGACCGGTCTATCTTCTTCCTTAATATTGATAGGCTCCCACTGCCATGCACCGGCGGGGCTTTTTTTCAATTCCCACTCGTAGTTAAGTAACAGTTGAAAGTAGCCGTTATCCCATTGGGTAGGATGGGTGGTCCATGCACCTTCGATACCACTAGATACGGTGTCACGGCCAATGCCACGTTTGGTTTTATTTAACCAGCCCATGCCTTGATCCTCTAGTTCAGCACCTTCTGGATCTGAGCCTAGTAGCTCAGCATCGCCATTACCATGGCATTTACCCACTGTATGACCACCTGCAGTGAGGGCAACCGTTTCTTCATCGTCCATGGCCATACGTTCAAAAGTAATGCGTATATCATGCGCTGTTTTAAGTGGATCAGGATTACCGTCCACACCTTCGGGATTCACGTAAATAAGTCCCATCATCACTGCAGCCAGAGGGTTTTCTAGATCACGCTCGCCAGAGTAACGACTGCCCTCACTACCACTAGGGGCAAGCCATTCTTTTTCAGCACCCCAATAAGTGTCTTTTTCTGGATGCCAGATATCTTCACGGCCAAAGGCAAAACCGAAGACTTTTAAACCCATGGATTCATAAGCTATGGTACCTGCATAGGCAATTAAATCGGCCCAACTAAGCTTGTTGCCGTATTTTTTCTTAATGGGCCAAAGTAGACGACGAGCCTTATCTAGGTTGACGTTGTCTGGCCAAGAATTAATGGGAGCAAAACGCTGATTGCCGGTAGCAGCACCACCTCGACCGTCAGCGATACGATAAGTACCAGCCGAATGCCAAGACATGCGGATCATCAGACCGCCGTAATGCCCCCAATCTGCTGGCCACCATGACTGACTGTCAGTCATCAGTGCATGCATGTCTTTTTTAAGAGCAGCTACGTCGAGGTTCTTGATTGTTTCCCGATAGTTGAAGTCAACTCCCAATGGATTGGTCTTGCTATCGTGTTGATGTAAAATATCTAGGTTTAGGGACTTTGGCCACCATTCCATGTTTGACATGCTACTTTCTGTAGCGCCACCATGCATCACTGGGCATTTGTTATTAGACATTAATTTATCTCCTATTTTTCGTATGAAAAGAAATGCTTATTTGTTCAAATCTAAATCTAAATCTAAATCTACATGGCATTACTATCGAGTATTTCAAACTATAGGTAAAACCGTTTGCTGCTATTGTGCTAATCGGTTTTACCTATCAAATCCAATCGGATGAAAAATATTTATCATTTCTAACATGTGATTCAATGGTGTTTTTTCATCGACTAATAGCTTTTAGTGCCCCAAGTAGGTACTTGGGATTGTGGGTTGATTCATACATTGGATGCACCTTCTTATTGGTATCAAACAAACCATACACTGCCATTTGTGCGGTTCTCACTGAATATTCAACGGTAAATACACAATCTTTAGGCGCTTCAGCAAACTGGCCTAAGAACGCAAAGTTTGTTGAGCCACTGGGTATGACATCGGGTCTATCACCCATATTTCTGGGCATAAATAGGCTATCAATAAAGGGCATGGCCACAGGGATACAATTCACTTTCCCCGCTTGGGTAATCGGCGCCATCAACTCTTGGATTTTCAAATGATAATAAAGCTCTTCTAGTATTTCACCACCGCTACATTCGGCCATTGTTTTGTCGATGTAATTGCCTTTTCTATCAGGGTAGAGTCCATAACCCCAAAAAATCTTCACGTCATTAGGTTGATTTGGAAAGTGAGGCTGCCGTGCTATGACGATTGACATGAGCCAGTTGGAATCGGTCATAGTGACAAGTCCGCCAGTTCCATCTACATTGCCCGAGAAGTTTTCCATGTAATCGAGAAATGTACTGTCTTTCATTGTTGCGGTAAATGAGTACCATTTTTGCAAATCAATATTGTCACAAAATGGATTGGGGTTGCCAAAAGACGGATCTTTTTTGGCTATTTTTTTCCACAACGTCCAAGCGCCAGATTCTTCTACACCCTTCAATTTGGCTGGTGTATCCCAACTTCCATTATCGGTACTTTCTGTAATTGAGCCGTTGGTGAAAAACACAAAATCATTTTCTCTAAGGACTATTTCAGTTTTGTTTTTAAGATGAATGACAGTCGCTGTTATTTTGTCGGCGGATAAATTGAAATCAATATCAACGACTTCTTTGCCCATTTCAAACTTCACACCCTTTTCTTCAAGGTATTTCTTCATCGGTCTAACAACTGAATCATATTGGTTATATTTGGTGCGCATCACACCACCGAGTTTCGGCAAACCATCCACAAGATGTATGAAGCGTTTCATATATCGCCTCATTTCTGCCAGGCTGCTCCATTTTTGGAAGGCAAACATGGAGCTCCAAATGAACCAAAATTTGGTTTCAAAAAAGCTTTGCTCAAACCAATCCTCAATTCGTTTATCAGTTAGTGAGCTTTCGGAAACGTAGGTGAGTTTGATAAAGTCGGTCTGTTGCTTAAAGGACAATCCATAGGAGGAAACATCCAATTTCTTGCCTTCTTTTAATAGACGGGCCTGACCATTGGATACAAATCGTTGATTAAATTCATAGGACTCATCTCGTACTGATATATTTGAGTCTTCCAATGATGGAATATGGGAAAGTAGTTCCCAATAACATTCGTAGTGCATTTCATGCATTCTTCCACCACGAACCACAAATCCTGTATCTTTATCGCCAGCCCCGTCAGTAGCTCCGCCAGCGATTAAATCTTTTTCTAAAATATGGATGTTTTCACCAGGAATACCCACATCCTTTTCTAAATATACCGCACTTGCTAGTCCTGCCATTCCACTGCCAATGAGATAAACCTTTGAATCTTTATAGTTTTGTTTATTGTCTTTTTTCATCTAATTATCCTTTGAATTTATCTATATGTATGATTGCGTTAAGTCCCTTTTGCGCTTCAAACATGTTCTTGATATTACGTAGCAAATTACGCGAGGATAGCTGTATCTATGCTCTCAAAAACAGCTTTACGATGATTTGATTTGATTTGATTAGGTTTGCGGTCACTATAAATTAGCTTGTTTAACGCATATTGATCTTGGTCAATTCTGTTTAAATTATTTACCAATACACTCGTGATTAAAGTAGTAGCCTTTGTAAATAACTCTTAAGAGACTATAAATAAATCTTAAGATCGGCAGCGGGTAATGCAGGCATTCGATGTATAGAACATTTTGTTGCGAAAGGAGAGTTCAGATGGGTTACAAATCAATTACCACTGCAATTGCGCTTTACATCATTTCAATGTTGGCTTTTGGACAAATTATCACCATAAAATCAAACAATCTTCAATACATTAGCACGAAGGAAAACACTATGAGCAGAGTTACTGGAATTGGCGGCATCTTTATCAAAGCAAAGGATCCTGCAAAATTGCAGAATTGGTACAAACAACATCTTGGCATTGATGTTCAGGCTTGGGGCGGTACGTCTTTTCGTTGGGTCGATAGTTCTGGTAATCCCACTCCCGGGACTACAGCCTGGATGATCGGTGATGGAAATAACTTTACCCCAAGTAATGCTCCGTTTATGGTCAACTATCGGGTGTCTGACCTAACTGCACTCTTGACCGCACTTCGTGCTGAAGGATGCGATGTTCTAGAAAAAACGGAAGAATCCGAATATGGAAAATTCGGTTGGGTTATGGATCCAGAAGGCAACAAGATTGAATTGTGGGAGCCACCTGCTGGCGAATAAATCTTCGAAGCAGTGCGATTTACCAAAAATACTCAGGTTAAATAGGAGCAAACAGTATGAAAATCCAACGACACGGTTTATCTATCGGAATTGAAAGAACAGGTAGTGAATTTTTTCTTTCTTTGAAGGCCCAAGGAACATTAACTCATGATGATTATAAAATTATTACTCCGTTAATTGATTCTGCATTGTCTGAAGTAAAGGATCCAAAAGTTAAAGCCCTTGTTGATGGAACAGAGTTGCAAGGATGGGAAGTCAGGGCTGTGTGGGATGATTTCAAAATAGGGTTAAAGCATGGTAATGAATTTTCAAAAGTGGCTATTTATGGAAACAAAAAATGGCAAGAGTTGGCTGCGAAGATGGGTAGTTGGTTCATTTCTGGTGAAATTAACTACTTTGATAATGAAGATGATGCTATTTCTTGGCTCAATGAATAAAATACTAAAATGTATAACAAGTTCAGAAAATTATAATCATATTTCTTTGTACATGCCTAAATTAACCTGTGTGTACTGGGAAGCTAGTTTTCACCTTTATTTTGGACCCAAAAGTAAATGATAGATATTTTAGCTGTTTTCATCACCTTTTTTGCTGTTGTAGACCCTATCGGAACCATACCCGTATTCATAGCTGTAACAGATAAATACGAGCAAAAAATAAAGCGTCGTGTCGCTTTACGCGCAACTATTGTATCGGCATTTGTATTGTTGTTTTTTATAGTGGCTGGAGAAATATTATTGAGGGCGTTATCTATTCCACTTCCGGCGTTTCAAATCTCTGGTGGGATCGTGTTGTTTTTATTCGCTCTAAATATGATCTTTGGTGAAAGTAAACCTGAAGAGGAGATAAAACTTTTAGCTCAGTCCCATAAAGAAACCGCTATTTTTCCACTCGCGGTACCTTCGATTGCGAGCCCTGGAGCCATGTTAGCTGCAGTATTATTAACAAAAAATTCAGTATTTACTATTTGGGAACAAACCCAAACCGCATTAGTGATGTTATCTGTTTTATTACTAGCCTATATATTGATGTTGCTTTCTGGTTTTATTGTCCGATTTATTGGCAGTAGTGGTGCTAGTGTCATAAGCCGAGTCATGGGGCTGATTCTTTCATCAATTGCTACTACCAATATCCTAAACGGCTTTGGTGAGTATTATGCTTTTCTGCAACCATAAGTCGGGAAAATTCATCAAACGATATAGAGTGATGGAGATAATTAAGGTGAGTTCTCTAATTAGTCATTTTTATATAGTCTAGCTAGGCGAACATTGCTTTTACTTGTCTTTGCTTAAGAAAATATTGAAGCACTGAATATGTTTATTTTTAACACTCAGTGCTCCAAAAAACACCTAACTATAAAAAAGACAACAAGTCTTGGTCTAGTTGCATTAAGGTCTTTGGATCGGCCATCATGGTTTTAGCCAAAGATTTTGTTCTAGGTAATAAACGTTCAAAATAAAATTCAGCAGTTTTGATTTTGGCACGATAAAAGTCGCGGTTTTCAACATCTCCAGCTAATTTTTCATAGGCTGTTTGGGCCATTTGCGCCCAGAAATAACCCATTATGATATAACCTGAGTACATTAAATAATCGACTGAGGCTGAGCCTACTATGTCTCTGTCCTTTTTAGCTTTTAAGGCTAAACGCATTGAGTAT
>JBLHNW010000141.1:0-8563 GCA_047622205.1 Paraglaciecola sp. | reverse complement strand
CCGAATCAACGCTTTCACCTTTGACTCGATGTAGGAGCCGTATGCGTTAGTAGCGCACGTACGGATCTGTGCCGGAGGCCTGACTTAAATGTATTAAAACCCAATTAAGTTAGGGCTTTACGGCGATCAATTGTTGGGAAATATTTAGCCATTTCTCTAGTCTTTAGTTATCAATATTTACTTGCAGGTAATGAATGATGGCTAGACCAAGACAAACAATGGTTAGCCTAGATGACACGCCTTCTCCCTGTATATGGAAAGTTGCCACTGCTGTTCGCGTGTGGTCTGTAAGGCTTTTCTTTGCGGAATGGATAACTCGACAGGCGATAACTTTGAACATCGGCGCGAGTGGATTGATATCCGTATTCTTGTTAATAAGCAGGGAGCAACCATTTGTATATGGTGATTAAAGTTGATGCAGATAAAGCGAAACACTGGTCAGGTAAAGACGTGCTGATGCAGTGGCATAAAGGTTTAAAAGGTACCTTACTGACACACAAGTTTGTCAAAGGTGAAGACCTGAATGAATTTGAATTAACAGCGGTTAATGACAGTATCAGCCAATACCGACAACGCTTAGTCGATATCAGTTGGTTTATGCGCTCCTTGAGTAAGCCGATTGCCAGAATGGCCAATAAAGAAGATAAGTGCACTGGCCGCTTCCATTCGCTGCCATCCATGGCGCTCACCCTTCGGGCCAGCTAAAGCTGTTCAAATTCATTCCCGATGAATTTGTGAGAAGGGCGGTTTACCTTTTCTTTTATAAATAGCCAAGCCTTATTAGATGAAGCAGCAGTGTTAGCCTGTATGGCTTATGTCGACTTAAACCCAATTCGTGCAAGAATGGCGGTCACACCAGAAACCTCTTATTACACCAGCATTCAACGGCGAATACACTCAGCGATAAAAGGTGAACAACCAACAGCGTTATTACCTTTTGTCGGTAATGAGCGTGTAAACATGCCTAATGGTTTAATGTTCAGTGTTAAAGACTATATTGTGCTGGTGGAAGATACAGGGCGAATTATTTGAGAGGATAAACGTGGTGCAATTAGTTCAAGCAGCCAAGCTATTCTCAATAGACTCAACATACCTGCCGAGAACTGGCTAAAAATTACTACAGAGTTTGGTTTATTATTTAAAGGTGCTGTCGGGGCGTTACCTGCCTTAACAGAATATTGTGAGCATTTAGAGCGAAAACGACGCCAAGGCGCTTCAAACTGCCAGCGCTGCTGTGCATCTAAACAATAACGTCTTAATCTCACAACACCACTTTTTACTTGATTGATATCAAGCTTTTCTGTTGCGTTGAATCTAGCTTAAAATTCATTTTGTGGCTATAGAGTTCACATTTTCCAAACCATTCGATTGAATCTACTCGTTGAGAAAATGAGCGTAGGTGTTAGCAGCCCAATTAGAAATTTTTTTTTGGTTAAAAATGGGTGGCATTTTTCTTGTGGCATTTTTCTTGTCGCCCACACCAGACCAAGAGGAAATTAACGGTATTCCTTCTTACTCTTTATCCAAGAATTGGCCCAGCCGCACCGCAATATTTTCTGAAAACGATAATTTCGCGATGTGGTTAGATCCAACTTTTAACCTGCACTACAGACGGTTTCGGCCCACTTTGTCATAAAGAGTGAAAATGCTAACGCTTCCGGCGGGGAATCTGATGTGAATGGATTCACGAATGTCGTGGTGGCATATATGCCAAAAAACGACCCTTATTTTCTTCAACGGCCTCAAGTTCAGAGTTGGATTTACGTATTTCAAGCAGAAATTAACTCATTTGGCGGTAGTAACTCCCGCTCAGCGGATTAAAATTTATAGTGAAACTAAATATAAATAATTTTATTGTTTTTTAGTCTATTGTTGTGTTTGTTTTATACAGTATTCGGAAATAGCCTGAACAATATTTTTTTCAAGAATAACATTTCCCGCCCACCAACTAATAGAAACCACAGGGAACCCTTTAAATTGACATCTTTCATGAAACATATCATATAAGTTGCTTCTGATAGGTATGTTATGCAAAATATCTTCATCTATTCTTGAAAAATACATTTTGTAGGTCCGAGTTCCAACTTTGGTTGATTGAACTCCAACTCCCTGTATATATAAGGTTTCATTATTACCTGCAAACCAATATGTCGGCCACGACATAATATTTAAGCTAAGCCAAGTGAAAAATATCATAAATAAAAAATAAATTAAGAGTATTAAACCATCTAATTTTCTTTTTCTAAAACTATTGATCAAAAATATAAAAACACCTAGTTCTACAGGGATTATAAATAAATATGTAAAGTCTTTAATGTATTCGCTTTCAATATAAGGAACAAATGTAAAACTAATAAAAAGTGTAAAAATCAAAAGTATATAAGTTATTATACGAAAATATTGCAAAATAATTCCTCTGCATAAATTGCTTGTTGGACTTGGCCGATGCATAGTCAAAATTGATTTGGTATTGTTTATGCGTAGGCATTTTCTTTTTTGAGACAGCCTTTGGTCTGTAGAGAGATTTTAAATTGGCGATTTGGCTTAACATATACTTTTTTCATTGAATTCCCTTGTCAGGCTTGTGTTCCATCACATCTTTTTTAGTTTAGCTGATTCAATATGAGTAATACAGTCAATTGAAGCTTGATTTGGCTCCGCGCAGCGGCTTAGTTCAACGCCTTAAGCAGCATGCTGCGTCCTGCTGGCTTGACTTGTGTACGCCCAGCATGGGCATGAACTAATGAGGTGAAAGTCCTCTGTACGAAGATCACCGTTCAATAACATGCTGTTATTAAACGTTAACTACTAGCGAATGGCAAGGGCTTATCCGCGAGGATCGGTCTAGAGGAAGCCGCTAGCAAATTTGCGAGCTGATGAACAAGAACATCATATGAGGCGTAGGCTAGAGGTGAGTTGGCAGGGGCTGCCCCGCGAAGCAAGGGTACAAGACGACGAAACCACGTGATCTAATGGCCACCGTAAATGGTGCAGCAGTGCAAAGAAAGTTCATGTTCTTATCTGGGGAGATCTGTTTAACACGCGATCGGTCATTAACCAGTAAGGCTCTGGTTTATAAGTGCCTTGGCTTTTCAATTTCATCGACCAATAACATGGCCATATATGGACGCTCCCGGTGAGTCAAGATAATACTCTGCTCACCCAAAGATTTTTGGCCTTAGTTTTCTATTCTACTGCTTCACACTTGTCATTGCTTTTGATGCGACTCATTTACCGCTAGAAGCGGTTGTACTGCCTGATGTTTATAAAGCGGCGGGCTTAACAGTCTAGCTGCGCCCCTAATGAAATCCGTACCACTGCGCCTGTATATGTGAAACACCCATGCGGATTAGGTTTACCCTATCCTTGGCTAGACCGAGCTCTGCAAGATAGCGACAACAGTGTTAACAAGTACCATGGTTTGCTCCTTGGTGCGCTGTGTACTGCGGGGCATAAGGCACGTGTTTTTGTAATGC
This sequence comes from Paraglaciecola sp., assembly GCA_047622205.1. Classification (GTDB taxonomy): domain Bacteria; phylum Pseudomonadota; class Gammaproteobacteria; order Enterobacterales; family Alteromonadaceae; genus Paraglaciecola. Next base: position 5,087 of record JBLHNW010000141.1, on the reverse strand, counting down.
TTTTGGGAATTAATGCCCTCGACTGTCGTGCCATTGTGCAGCTATTTTTGCACCATCAGATGTCAGCCAACAGGGATTGAGTTTATTGATTCAACGAGTATCAAGGTCTGTCACAACTTACGAATTCCAAGGCATAAAAGTTTATCTGGCCTCGCTAGCCGAGGAAAAGGCACGATGGGATGGTTCTACGGATTTAAACTTCACTTAATTGTTAATCACAAAGGCGGTATTGTAGCCGCCAAAATAACGCCCGCGAACGTGCATGACACTCAGCCTGTTTCGGAGATGGTGGTTAACTCAATGGATAAGCTTTATGCCGACAAAGGTTACATTAGCAAAGCACTGGCGAGCGACTTACTCGAACAAGGTGTTACTATCGTCAACAATGTCCGTAAAAATATGAAAGCTAAAGCATTATCCCTATGGGACAGAGCGATGCTTTCACGTCGATTTATCATTGAAACCATCAATGACCAGCTAAAAAACATTTCACAAATAGAGCATACAAGACATCGAAGCGTGCATGGCTTTATGTTGAATATGATAGGCGGATTGATTGCTTATCAACTGAAAGAAACTAAGCCACAACTCAATATTACGAATGCTGAGTTTGGCACTATTGTTGTTATGGCTTAAACCGATCTCATATATGGTCTCCTCCCATATTGCAAGGTATCACTCATCGATAACAGGGACAGGATTGCTGTCATATATACGGCCTTTATATGAAGTTCAAGACTTCTGGCCTCGATGTATTCCGCACATATTGTCCTTATCAGGTTATCGGTATTGACTACCACTGAACTCGCCAGGTTTTCAATATGCAGGTTTTACCTGTTATGTCATCGTTTCATTTTACCCACGCAATTCGTTGAAGAGCGGTTTACTTTTTATTGGTACTTATATTTCTATCGTTGAATAATCTTCGCCTGACACGGTTGTATCCAGAGCAGGTAACAATAATGACAAACTGAGCCAATGGATAAACAGGCTTGTGCAAACTCGGGGGCATAACTGCGCATGTGTCGCTTATATTAATAAAATAGCGAGAATGGCTTAGGCTACAACTATCTCAGGTGAAACATATTCAACCATAGAAATATAAGTACCAATAAAAATACAGGCCTAAAATGGCCTGTATTTAGATTATATAAGGCTTACTTAACCATGAAATAGTTGATAAATCAGCTGCTACGCTTCAACGGGCTTTTTATCTTCCAAACAGATTGCTCTGACAGAACTGCCTGGCATCACTGGCGTCTTCATATTATTAAGCCAATCATCAACGGTTACTTTTAATTGTTCAGCGAATGAGCTTTTTACCTGTGCCCAAGTAGCTGGTGATAAAGTATAGGATACCTGTGCCAAAGAGTATTCAGAATGGAAAGTAATATTACCCTTATGAGAAGATGAGCTTATTTCAAAAGTACTACTATACAGATTAAACTGCACATTACCTTCACCATCGACTTGCAATAGGTTTTGAGAAAAGTTTGATTGTTTTTCTGTTTGATTTGAATAGGATAAGGCAGCACTCACTAAGCTTTTCACAGAGTTAATAATTTCATTTTTGTCTTCATCAACCATACCCTTGAAGCCTCCCACGAAAGAGTTAATTAAGGCATCTGAATTACGACTTTGTTGCTTAATATCAGTAGTTTCTGCCCACTGTAAAGTGACAAATGGCATAGAACTTATGAACTGCGTGAATAGGAGAAAATGTGCCTTGTTTCCGAAGTTTTCGGGATCTAGTGGATTAAATTGCGATTTAGTACGGCATAAATTAACCGCTGTTTGCATACCATCAAATACACTGATTGGTGCTGTACCTGGTGTGGCCGCTGCATTAGCTTTCGCTTTGTAATCACCTACAGCTTCTGCTCTAGATGGGTTTTGGATTGAATCGGCATTCACTTGTAACATCTTCATATTGGGGTTGGCCATGAAGACATTTTGAGCAACTGGAATTTTTTCTGTTCCTGTGATGAGTTTCAACCAGTGATCAGTATGCATCTTAATATCGGTCATTTGACAATTCCTTTTAATCGTTAGATATAGTGGTTTAAACAACACTATATTCACATTTAATGATGGTTTTAAAATGTTGAACTGCGAGAACAGTCCTGTTCAAGCTAAGCTCAAGTTATGTTTGAATTCAGTTAAATGGAATAGGTATTTAGTATGATATTTTAGATTATCTTGACTCATCGGGAGGGTCCATATATGGCTATGTATTTGTCATTCGGATCGATTGAAAGCCTGATGTGGTCTGTCTTTATTGCTAAGAACAGTCATTTATTGAGTTGAAGTTACTCAACAACAGTAACAATAACTATTATCTATTTTTAGTAGAAAACCATCACGGCTTTTAATGATTTATTTAGGCTCAGTTCCCATGCGATGAACGCTAATGCGGACGTGCGAGTGCTGTTGTTAAAAGCTACTTATGGTGACAAACATTGGGGCTTGCCGGGTGGGGGACTTGACCCTAATGAAACGATTCATCAGGTATTACAACGTGAATGTTTAGAAGAGTTGGGGTGTGAGGTAGATGTGCAATATCTGTTTTGGGTGTATTTCCGTGCTTATCTTTCGCTACCCGTTACCACAAGATGCATCAATGAAACATGACCCCCACAATTATGGGGAATATTATTCATTAGCAGACAACCCCTTGCAACGACGAATTATTATTTGACGCATCCAATTGTGACCTTGATCCTTATCTTTATTTTGATGCCAAAATAGAGTGTAAGCCATAGGAGGGAGTGGCGTTGGTAACGGTAAAATAATTAGGTCTAATTGTGTGGCTATATTTCGAGCAAAGTGAGTTGGAGCGGTTAACATAAAATCGGTATAAGTACATAAGTTTGCCGCGTTATTGAAATCTGGAACATAAATCGCGATATCTCTAGTTAAGCCTTTTTCAGCTAACTTGTAATCCAACAACCAACGATCATTTTTTAAACTTCGTACTTGTATATGCCGTTGGCGCAGATAGTTATCCTCATCCCATGTTTGCTTGAGTGATGGATGATTCTTACGAACTAGACAACTTTGAGAATCTTGACACAGTTCATAACAATGTATGCCTTTTGGCGGCATTAAGGTAAGCATCGCATCGTGTGGATGGAGCTCTTTACCTGTGAGCCCAAAATCAAGTTCACCCTTGCGTAAGCGTTCAAATGTATCACTATCCCAACTTTGATTATCAAGGATAATATTTGGTGCTTGTGAAAAAATATCACCAAGAAATTTAGGTAAGAAAAGCGGATAGGAATTTTCAACAACGGCCATTTTGAAGTGTCGTTGACTCGTTACGGGAACAAATTTTTTAGGCGCCATTAATTGTTCAAAATTAGAGAGCAGAGTTTCAAGTTGTGGTGCTAAGTCGAGGGTGTATTGAGTAGGCTCAATACCATAGGCGGTACGAGTGAACAGCGGGTCATCAAATTGTTCGCGTAATCGATTAAGGCTTTTACTGACAGCAGATTGGCTTAGATGTAAGCGATGTGCTGCATTGGTTACACTGCATTCGTCTAACAAAATATATAAGCACACTAACAAATTGAGATCGAGTCGAGCCAATTTATCAAAAGTCATAAAACCTCATAAAATAAAGATATTCCATAGTGAAATAACTGTGCTGAATATAAACCATTTCTATTCATATCTTCAAGCGCTTAAATTAGGTCCATTATAAATTTTTAGGAAATAATGTGACACTTTCAATGTCTACCCATACCCGACTTGTTGCGCTAGTGGTGACTTTAGTCCTGTTTAATCCTCTGGCAATTGACATTTATTTACCCGCACTGCCTGTGATGGCGGCAGAGTTTTCTGTCGATGTTACTCGGCTGCAAGATACCGTAACTTGGTTTATGTTTAGCTTGGGAATTGGACAATTGTTAGCAGGCCCATTGGCTGATCGCTTTGGACGCCGTCCTATCGCATTATGTGGCATTCTCATCTACGGTTTGAGTTCGGCTTTGGCATATGTTGCTGATACTCTAGACTTATTATTGATAGCTCGCTTATTACAAGGACTAGGAGCTTGTGCAACATCGGTAGCTGCATTTGCAGCCGTGCGTGACAGTTTTGGTCCAGAAAAGAGCGGCCGTATGATTAGCTACCTTAATGGCGCCATTTGCTGTGTTCCAGTATTGGCACCGCTTATAGGGGCCTGGTTGACTCACCACTTTGGCTGGCGTTCTAATTTTAGTTTCATGTTAGGCTTTTCTGTCATTGCGGGGATCTTTGTCGTATTACACTTCAAAGAAACTCGACCCAATAATACCGATATAGAAGATACCTTGTTCAGCTTTTCACGTTATTACTCAATACTGCGTGAGCCCAGCTTTTTATTTCATGCAACGTTATGCATGTTAGCTATGGCTGTAATTCTGGCTTACGTTACGTCAGCTCCTGTGTGGTTAATGATGAAATTAGGACTCAATATGAATCAATTTATAGTTTGGTTTAGTATTAATGCAGTTCTGAATATTTTGTCATGTCTGGTCGCACCGAGATTCATGGACCGACTAGGGTCTCGTCGTACCTTGTATGCAGGATTCGTTATTTTGGTTTTTTCCGGAGCGATGATGCTTAGTTTGAGTGGTATCCAACAAGCATGGGCTTTTATGATACCAATGTTCATAACCTCGTTAGGTTTTGCGTTTATTTTTTGCGCCTCAGCGGGCAAGGCATTAGCGCCGTTTGGTGACCGCGCCGGGACCGCAGCGGCATTACTCGGGTTATTTCAAATGAGTGGCGCTGGGGCGATGGTGAGCTTGACGCAACGTCTTGAGCTGCCCCTTCCTTTATTATTAACATTACATATGTGGTTGTTTATCCCTGGGTTAATTATCTTTTTATCTAAGCTAGGTAATAAATGGCATATAACTCAACAAAATTGAGTAAAGTTCAAGTAATGACTGGTATTTTTCTTTAAGGATTTATATGACGTGGTCTAATTGATCCGACTACCCCAGTTAAGACATAATTAGCTTAACTGGAGATTCAAATGATAAAACGTAAAACCTACTCAAAAGAATTCAAACTAGATGCCATTGCACTCGTTAGAGATC
>JBLHNW010000140.1:0-8616 GCA_047622205.1 Paraglaciecola sp. | reverse complement strand
GCAGTGCCGCTTGCCAACCCTTATCTCACGTCACCCATTACCTTAGCTATGTTATTGGAGCACACCGCTGGGCTAAAGGATTTAAGCAGAAAAGAATTCAATTACCCTAGTCCATTATCTCTTAAACGAGCATTCCAGGTAGAGCCAAACGCCAGAAAAGTGTTATGGGAACCGGGTAATTTTAAAAGTTACAGTAATGCCGGGGCGGGATATGTTTCTGCTGCGATTGAGCAGATAACCCAGAAAGATTATGACCAATGGTTCAATAAATCCATCCTGGCTCAAATGGGCATGCATAACTCACAGCTGAACTGGTCTGAAAAGCTCGAACAATCATTAGTCTCTGGCTACGACGCGGATCTAAAAACAGCCATACCCTATTGGCATACTTTATATCGTGCATTCGGCAATCTAAACACCAATGCCAATGATATGGCTAAATTTCTATTGCTGCTAATTAACAAGGGAACAATAGACGGAAAAATCATCTTTCGCGCTTCCAGTATTCAACGTATGGAAACCCCTATGACGAGCTTAGCTGCCAGACAAGGCTTGGCACTGGGTTACGGCTTGGGTATCCGCAATGAGCTGTATGAGGGCCATCGCCTGTATCAACATGGTGGTGATGCGGATGGTTATCTTGCTCATTTCGCCTATAACAAAGACAGTCGACGTGGTTATTTTATTGTGATCAACGCCTTTCGACATGACATTCTGGCAGAATTTAAAAGTGGTCTAAATGATTGGCTTATTGAAAATCTGGCACCACCTAAACTTTTACCAACAGCAAAGCTTAGGCCTGAACATCTGCAAACACTTGCTGGAACCTATTCACCGGCAACCTATCGTTTTTCACCCAAACAAGGTCAAGCTATCGAAATCAGGATGGATAAAAACACCTTATATATTGCTACTGGGGATCACGGTGATGGGGTCAAACTTATACCAGTATCAAAATGGCTGTTTAGAAAATCTGACGAACCAGAGGCAAGCGTGGCATTTGTCTTAACTGCTGACGGTAAACTGAATATGCACAATGATTCTGGCGCGTTTCAAAAGCAATAAAAACGCGCCAAATAAAGTTCTGAGCCCAAATAACATAATACTCACTGTTCGCCTCTAGCCACTGTGGTGACTATTACTTCAGATCAATGTTATTTCTCATTTTTCTTCTCCAGCATTAAATCCCTCAGATAGATCCCCCCTTTAATACCTTCCACGGCGGATTCTATATAATCAGCAATCTTATCAACATCGTGAATGGTGTCCCGGCAAGCCATCAGTCCAAAGTCGATGGAGTCACAATAACTTACGACGGTTATATTCAACGATTGTCCATCTATCAAAACGGACAAAGGATAGGTAGCTTTGAGCTTTGCTTGGCCAAAATACAATGGTTTTCGCGGCCCGGGCACGTTGGATATGGTGACATTTGCAGCTGGCGGCATTAGGTTGGTCATATTTAACTGATTCATCACTGCCACTAATCCCTGAGCCATGACTGCAAAATTAGTGGCCGCATCTGCCGACACATCAACTAGCTCTTTTTTAGCGTCCTGAGTCGATGCGCCAATCTTAGCAAGGCGGGTCATTGTGTCCGGTTCATTGGTGGCAAGATTGGCAATCACGTAAGTGATTTGGTTACCAGTACGGTTAACCTGGCGCACAGAAACCGGAACAGAAGCGATCAGTGATTTTTTTGGTAATGCATTTTTTTCAATCATGTATTTGCGCAATGCACCGGAACAAAGGGCAAGTACTATGTCATTTACCGTCGCATTCGCCTGTTTACCTAAAGCTTTTATTTCCGAAAGTGACAAAGTTTTTACGGCGAATCGGCGAGCACCGGTAATCGGCACGTTAAACATTGATTTTGGTGCTGTAAAAGGCGCCGGAGAGGTATTATCGCCAACACCAACGGCTTTAAGACCTTGCCCCACGAACATTTTCGACAAATCCTGAACCATTTTGGTTCTAGCGCCCATTTTTTCAACAAGTTTGGTGGTTTTTCCCATCAGACCTAAAGAATCGTGTGAGTCAGTTTTCCGATTTTTTTGCATACCGACCCAAGGTGCCTTAACTTCATCCCCAGCAGATAAACTAAAGCAGTTTTCCATCAATTCTATACCGCCCATGCCATCAATCGAAGCATGATGCATCTTCATGTACAGGGCAAATTGATTATTTTCCAGACCCTCAATCAAATGAAACTCCCACAGGGGTCTTTCACGATCTAAAAGTCGACTATGTAAGCGAGACGCGAGTTCTAATAAGTCTTCCAGCTTTCCAGGCTTAGGCAATGCCGAATGACGCACGTGGTAATGAATATCAAAATCTGTATCTGTCACCCAGCTAGGCAGTGCGGCACTGCGCACTGAACTTAACTTTTGGTTGAAGGGGGGCCCGGCGGGTTGGCTTTCTAATTTGTCCAATAAATCTCGGGGAAAATTACCCTTGTAGTTCTTTGGTATTTCAAAAATTGCCAGACTGGCTACGTTCACCGGAGTACTCTGTTTTTCCAAAGATAAAAACGCAAGGTCTAAGGCGTTTAGTTTGTTTGACATAGTAATGGACTCGATGAGCTAAAGTTTAGATAACTAAGTCTACACATAGCAGGATAGCTTTTTCAATTTTATTCTGAATAATTTGAATTCCTTGATGCAACACTTTGACTAAATCTTCGTAGCGACGTTTCAAATTCTAGCCATCGTCTCTAAGAAACCAGAACTCGCGATAAAAAATGTCGAATAAGTTAATCTTTTTGTATCTCAAAGCGATAGATATATACACATGACCCGCACCCCAGAGAAGGGAGGAAATAGCTGCGCCTAAAGGCCTTACTTATCCCAAGTTCAGATTAATTAACACCCTGTTGTAACTTTTCCACTATGACTTTGTTTGCTGTGGGGAAATTAAAATTAACTAAGTCAGCAATATCAACCCATTGACTGGTTTGATTTTCCTGATGGCATGGCTCGCCTTCAAAGCGCTCAACCACTCGCACATCCAAGCGTACCCTTTTATCGCCATAGTCATGTTCAATTAATAGAAATTCAATTTGCTCGATTACTTCGATCCCAACTTCTTCCTGCAATTCTCTGGTTAATGCCTGATCGATCGTTTCGTTTTGCTCACGCTTGCCCCCTGGAAACTCCCAAAGGCCGCCTTGATGAAGCTCATCGGCTCGTTTGCTGATAAAAACTTTGTTGTTACGTATAATTACGCCAACCGCGACTTCGACTATCTTCATGGTCAAAACTCTCTATTGCAGAACGAAAAAATCGGGATGATCCCTTTCAGAATTAACCCGATTTTCTTGATATTTAAAACCTGAGGATAAACTTAAGAAAGTTTACCGTGGCATTGTTTGTATTTTTTGCCCGAACCACAAGGACAAGGGTCATTACGACCAACTTTTGGTCCGTCACGCAATGTTTTAGCGGGACGTTTTGGTTCTTCGTTAGGGGATTCATGTTCAAACTGCTTAGGAGAGTGATCTGCCTGACGACGCTGTTCTTCGACTGCTTCAACATCAGACTCAGCTTTAACCTGAACTTTACTTAAGATGCTTACTACTGCAACTTTGAGGTTTTCAAGCATCTCTGTGAATAGCTCAAATGACTCGCGCTTGTATTCCTGCTTGGGATTCTTTTGTCCATAACTGCGTAGGTGGATCCCCTGACGCAGATGATCCATGGCAGCTAAATGCTCTTTCCAGTGACTATCAAGATTTTGCAACATAACGGCTTTTTCAAACTGTTTGATAACGTCTGGGCCAACTATGTCTTCTTTGTCCTTGTATGCAGTGGCGATGTGTTCCTGGATGCGTTCACGAAGTTTTTCTTCAAATAATTTATCATCTTCGTCTAACCATTGCTGGACCGGCATATCGACTAGGAAATCGCCTTTGAAACGTTCTTCAAGTGCTTGGATTTCCCACATTTCATCCAATGATTGTGGTGGAATATATTGATCAATAATACCAGTAACTACATCTTGACGAATTGCTTCAATGGTTTCGCTTATTTCGCCTTCATCAAGTAATTCATTACGCTGCTCGTAGATAACTTTACGCTGATCATTCGCCACATCGTCATATTCTAACAACTGCTTACGCATATCGAAGTTACGGCCTTCAACCTTGCGCTGTGCGTTCTCAATTGCGCGTGTCACCCAAGGGTGTTCAATCGCTTCACCACGTTCCATGCCTAAACGCTTCATCATATTGCCCATTTTCTCGGAAGCAAAAATGCGCATTAAGGCGTCATCTAAAGATAGATAAAAACGCGAAGATCCGGCATCACCCTGACGACCAGCACGGCCACGCAACTGATTATCAATACGTCTTGATTCGTGTCGTTCAGTACCAATAATGTGTAAACCACCGGCTTTTAATACAATGTCATGATCAATGGCCCAATCTTCTTTGATCTTTTCAATTTTGCTTGGTTTGGGATCATGTATCTTATCGATCGCCGCCTGCCAGTTACCGCCGAGTACGATATCTGTACCACGTCCCGCCATATTGGTAGCAATGGTGATCGAGCCAGATTTACCGGCCTGGGCAATAATATCCGCTTCCTGTTCATGGAACTTGGCGTTAAGTACTTTATGGGTGATTTTTTCTTTTTTAAGGATATTCGACAGAAATTCAGAATTTTCAATTGAAACCGTACCAACTAGTGCCGGTTGGCCACGTTCTACGCAGCCTTTAATATCTTCAACTATAGCTTCGTACTTTTCCTCAGCTGTGAGATAAATTAGATCCGGCTTATCATCACGAACCATCGGCTGATTGGTCGGTATAACAACCGTATCGAGGCCATAAATACTTTGAAATTCAAAAGCTTCGGTATCAGCAGTACCCGTCATACCTGAAAGCTTATCGTATAAACGGAAATAGTTTTGGAAGGTTATTGAAGCGAGAGTTTGATTCTCGTTTTGAATATTAACACCTTCTTTAGCTTCCACAGCTTGATGTAAGCCCTCAGACCAACGACGACCTTCCATTGTGCGCCCTGTATGCTCATCTACAATTACGATTTCGTTATCTTTAACGATGTAATCAACATCCCTAATAAACAACTTGTGGGCGCGTAAAGCGGCATTAACGTGATGTAACAGGGATATATTTGCCGCAGCGAACAGAGATTCATCTTCAGGTAAGACTCCCTGAGTTTGTAATATTTGCTCGACGTGAATCTGGCCGTTTTCAGTCAGGTGAATTTGCTTGCCTTTTTCGTCGATAGTGAAATCGCCATCGCCAAAATCGCCTTCTTCGTCTTCTTTATCCTGCTTAACAAGCTCAGGAATAATGAGATTGATTTTACGATACAATTCAGAACTGTCTTCAGCCTGACCCGAAATAATTAGCGGAGTTCGTGCTTCATCAATTAAGATTGAATCGACTTCATCAATAACTGCGAAATGTAATGATTTCTGCACCCGTTCTTTAGGACTGAAAGCCATATTATCGCGTAAATAATCGAATCCAAATTCGTTATTTGTGCCGTAGGTAATATCCGCCTCGTAAGCTTCTCTTTTCTCTTGATGGGATAACCCCGGTACATTACATCCAACTGTAAGACCCAAAAATTCAAATAAAGGACGACTCCATTCCGCATCTCGCCTTGCAAGGTAGTCATTTACCGTTATGACGTGAACACCTTTACTAGTAATGCCATTCAAATATGAGGGCAAAGTAGATGTCAAAGTTTTACCTTCACCGGTGCGCATCTCTGAAATTTGACCTTGATGCAAAATCTGGCCACCGAGCATTTGGACATCAAAGTGACGCATACCAAACACGCGTTTGCTGGCTTCTCTAACTAAGGCAAATGCTTCGACCATAATATCGTCGGTGCTATCCCCCTGTTCCAAGCGTTCTTTGAATTCAGCTGTTTTGGCTTTTATTTGCTCATCGCTTAGGGCTTCATACTCAGTTTCTAACTGACTAATCTCTTCAACCGCTTTGGCTAGTTTTTTTAAAGTCCGATCATTGCGGCTACCAAACACTTTAGTGAGAATACTCGAAAACATCGATTTACAGCTTCCAATAATAATTAAACGATAATTAGCACCACATATGGCGCGTAAAAATCATGACTAAAAATAAAACAATCGGCTCACAGGGAGCCGATTGTCAGTAATGTGTTTTTGTTAAAGCAGCTGCGTATAGCAGGTATAACCGTCGTCAGACATTAATCTCGATAAACAAATGGTAAAGGGTCTAACTGCTTACCTTTGCGTAATACTTCGTAATGCACGTGAGCACCTGTTGAGCGCCCTGTGTTACCCATTAACGCTATTTCTTGGCCTTTTGTAACAACGTCGCCAATCTTAACATTAAGTTGTTTATTATGTCCGTAACGCGTGACTAAACCATCACCATGATCAATTTCAACTAATTCGCCATATCCATAATACCTGCCTGCCCATACAACTATACCGGCGCCAGTAGCGGTAACAGGATCATCCTCTTTACCGGCAAAATCCAGCCCTTTATGCATGGCAGGTAATCCGGAAAATGGGTCTTTACGAATACCGTAGTGCGACGACAACCAACCTCCAACCACTGGTCGGCCGGTTAATCTGCTTTGCTCTTCTATATGGTGATTCATCATCAAGGATTCAAGTGCGTTCAACTGCAGTGTTTTGTCTTTCAACTGTTCAAGCATGGAATCCATCTTGACAATTAATTCATCATTAACAATAACATCAACGTTATCAGACGTTTGGAGATCATCTTTGAGTGGACTCTGATTAAAGTTAAATTCTTTGGGATTTAGTTTTGCTTGCTCGACCAGGTGCGCCCCCAGAGCGTCAAGTCGTTGTACCTGACTGTCCATCTCTGCCAATTTCAACATCATGCCGGAGAGGCGTTGCTCGGTGGTGGCTTTTAGAGATTCCAATTCGAAACTTTGTTGTTTGAAACCGGTTTGAGCAAATTTGAGCCGTGCGTTATTTTCACTAGGCAAATCGGTGGAACGACTGGATATAAGTACCAAGCCACAGACAGCAATAATCACAACCATAATTTGGCTTTTTGTTGGGCTATAAATAAACCTAGCCTTATTACTGCGGTAGAGAAGCGTCAAACTCACTGTTATTGTAGCTACCTTTAAATATGAGTTCCAAAAAGTGCTGCGGTTCTAAAAACTCACCATAAGAAGTGAAATTGTAGACAATTATCAGCAGCACAACAAACTTTTCATTCTTTGTACTTATAGAGCAAGGAGAAATTCTCTGCTATCTACCTTCTGTTAGCCATGACTTGTAATTGAATAAAATGTAAGCTTAAATCAAAAATAGATATTACACTTAAAAACGAAAAATCCCGCATTTTGCGACATTTTTCAACTATGCTACTAAGCCGTCAGGATCGGCGCTGCGAAACGAATTGGCATCTCTTCAGGCGTATCGTAGCTTACGAATTCCCAACAGTCTTGATTATTCAACATGGCATTAAGGAGTTTATTATTCAAACCGTGTCCGGTCTTATAAGCAACTAATTCGCCAATAATACTATGTCCACACAAATATAAATCACCAATTGCATCTAATATCTTGTGCTTCAAAAACTCATCACTATATCGCAAACCTTCAGGATTAAGCACCCGATAGTCATCCAGTGCTACAGCATTTTCCATGCTGCCGCCCAGAGCCAGGTTGAGGGAGTTCATGTACTCAAGATCTTTCATAAAACCGAAGGTGCGCGCGCGGCTCACTTCATTCACATAAGATGATGAATCAAAATCTAACACCATATGTTGTCGAGTTTGACTTATTACTGGATGTTCGAAATCTATGCGAAAGTCGACTCTAAAGCCATCAAAGGGCCTAAATTCTGCCCACTTATCACCGTCTTCGACTTTGATTGGTTTTTTTATCTTAATAAAACGTTTAGCCACATTTATCTCTTCGATACCTGCAGCTTGCAGCAAGAAAATAAACGGACTGGCGCTGCCATCCATAATGGGTAGCTCATCACTATCAACTTCAACAATGATGTTATCGATTCCCAAACCAGCTAATGCCGAAGCTAGATGCTCTACAGTAGATATTGTCACACCGTCGGCATTACTAATACACGTGCAGAGCATAGTGTCACCCACCGCACTTGCCCGAGCAGGAATATCAGCAAAAGGCTCAAGATCAACGCGGCGAAATACAATACCTGTATTCGCCGGCGCAGGCCGGAGAGTCATGGAGACCTTATCACCCTTATGCAGACCAATTCCTGTCTCATGAACAGATTGTTTGATGGTGCGTTGTTTAATCATTTTACCTTCGGTTCAATTTATGAACATTTCTAATCGCATGATAAAAAGCGGCCGATATAGTACTAAATAATATTAACTTTGTCAAAATAGTGTCATAAATGCATAAACCTGTACCCTTTATCATGCAATTTAATTCCCCTACAAAGTTCTGTGACAAAATAACTAACAGTTAATTCCACAATGTAAATTATTTATTAGTCAGCCTGTTTTCTTAAGAAAGCCGGAATATCCAAATATTCCAGATCGCTTCCTGAGTCGACTCTCTCATCACTGGCGACACTTTTTGTAGTTTCCATTGTAACGGCTGAAGTCCTATTATCAGTGCCGTTAGCCT
>JBLHNW010000139.1:0-8642 GCA_047622205.1 Paraglaciecola sp. | reverse complement strand
ATTTGTTGAACATGTGGTTTTTCTGTTTCAATCCACAATAGATCAGCGCCATTTTGTAATGAGGTTACGCAGTCCAAAACTACACGATCAAAAGCGCTATTGTCTTTAAATTTATAAAGCCCATTTGGTAAACGTACAGGTTTAACCAAAGCACCATTTTGCTTTAGAACGGTATCACCTTCTTTTAGATCGGCGACTGAGTTAACAGGCGTGGTTTCCAAAAACGCATTATATTGAGCAGCCAGATCATCGGGTGATTGAGATACCGGGATCTTTTGAGTCAGGCCAGCTCCCAAAGAATCCGTACGTGCAACAATTACCCCGTCGTCTACACCCATCTCCAGGAAGGCATAACGCACTGCGTTTATCTTAGCTAAAAAGTCTTCATGGGGAACGGTAACCTTACCGTCCTGATGCCCGCATTGCTTGGCGTCAGAAACCTGATTTTCAATTTGAATACAACAAGCGCCTGCTTCTATCATTTTTTTAGCCAATAGATAGGTAGCTTCTTCGTTTCCGAACCCAGCATCGATATCAGCTACAATAGGCACAACATGGGTTTCAAAGTTATCAATTTGCGCCTGAATGGTGGCTTTTTCATTTTCGGTATTTGCACTGTCAAGTTTCTTGAATAAATCGCCGATTTCTCTGGCATCAGCCTGACGTAAAAAGGTATAAAGCTCTTCGATGAGAGCAGGGACAGATGTTTTTTCATGCATAGATTGGTCGGGTAGTGGACCAAACTCAGAACGTAAAGCAGCTACCATCCAGCCAGAAAGGTACAAGTAACGTTTTGCTGTAGTTCCATGATGTTTTTTGATCGCGAGCATTTTCTGCTGACCAATAAAGCCATGCCAGCAACCAAGTGATTGAGTGTACTGACTAGAATCAGCATCATAATCTGCCATATCTTTGCGCATTATAGCTGCAGTATATTTAGCGATGTCTAAACCAGTTTTAAAGCGGTTTTGGGCTTTCATACGGGCTGCGTATTCTGGTTTAATCGCGTTCCAGGTACCATTTTGGGCTGCACGTAGTTGTTGAATTGCATCTATATCGCTTTGGTACTGAGACATATTGGTTATCCTATTTTTTGTAGAGTAGAAGTTTAGCTCACCGTGATCAGTATTTTCTGCTGGTGGGCTAATCATGTGCCTATACTAACTAGCTTATCGGAATAAATTAAATGTATATTTTCGATTTTCACCATTCAGCGTGTGAATTTTAGTTGATTTTTTCCCCACAGTGTATGATGTAGCATGACGATATTATAACTAGAGTTTATAAACGCTTATTACAGCACGGGCAAAACCATTAACATGTCTAAACATATGGGGTTAAATTAATAGAGCTTATGTCTGGAATATTATCATCAGTAGATCAGCGTACCCAACTAGTCGGTGAGAATCGACTGGAACTGCTTATGTTCAAACTAGGCACCCGCCATACATTTGCGATCAATGTATTTAAAGTGAAGGAAGTGATCACAATACCTGTCCTTAACAAGATGCCTGGATCACATGCCAATTTGAGTGGTGTAACAAATTATCGAGGAACTTCAATACCGGTAATTAACTTGCGAGCGTCGATAAAAATGTCCGCATCAAGCGAAAGCCATGGAGACGGAAACGTTATCATCACAGAATATAATCGCTCTGTTCAAGGATTTCTGATTGGTCAAATTATGAGTATTGTTAATACCACCTGGAGTGAGATACACCCGCCACCGACTGCTGTAGGTAAGAATAATTATTTGACTGCTATCACTCAGGTAGAAGTAGATGGAAAAAAAGAAATTGTTGAAATTATCGATGTTGAAAAGGTGTTGGCGGAAATTATCGAATATGACACAACTATTTCAAAAGAAATTTTGGACGAAGAGGTTGCCGCTCATCTTGTTGGACACAGCATATTGGTGGTGGATGATTCAGCTACAGCGCGATGGCAAATTCGTGAAACACTAAGTCAGCTTGGACTCAATATTATTGAGCAGAAAGATGGCTTAAAGGCCCTTAATTTGTTGCGTAGTTGGGCGGATGAAGGGATAAAAGTAACCGACAAAATTTTGATGATGTTTACGGATGCCGAAATGCCTGAAATGGATGGTTATAGACTTACAGCTGAAGTAAGAGATGATCCTCGTATGAGTGACTTGTTTATTACATTAAACACTTCTTTGAGTGGCAGTTTCAACCAAGCAATGGTAGAGAAAGTTGGATGTAATCGTTTTATTTCGAAATTCCAACCGGATCAATTAGTTGATGTCGTACAACAACGAATGCGCGAATTGTTAGCCCAAAAAGGAGGCAAATAATAGGACCCACCGAGTAAAGTATTTTGATGCCAATTTCGATATTTTGATACTCAAAATCGTTATTCGTAGACGCACATATTGTACATCCTAATATAAACTGCGATAAATACTTTGTGAATTTGAGTATTTTAAATATTTACTCAAATTGTCATATAAGCTAGCGTATAATTTATTTTTTTAAGCGCTCAACCCGTTTTACTCATCTGTGGAGATTAAATGAAGTTCAACATAACCTGTGGTATTCCACTGCTGTTAACAATCATTTGTAGTACAGCATATGCTACTGACACTGCTAAAACTACCGACAAACCGAAAAACATTATTATGCTGGTAGGTGATGGAATGGGGCCTGCCTACACCACAGCATACCGCTATTTTGCTGATAATAAGAACACTGCAGAAATAGAAAAAACAGTTTTTGATCGTCTACTAGTTGGCACTGCTAGTACTTATCCCCATCAAGTTTCGGGCTATATAACTGATTCCGCTGCCGGAGCTACAGCACTAGCAACGGGTGTGAAAACCTACAATGGGGCTATCGCTGTAGATAATGATAAAAAACCATTGCTGACAGTGCTCGAATGGGCTAGACAAAAAGGCCTAAAAACAGGGATCGCCGTTACTTCTCACATCAATCATGCTACACCCGCTAGCTATGTCACCCACAACGAAAGTCGTAAAAACTATTCACAGATCGCAGACAGTTACTACGATGAAAAAATTAATGGGAAATTTAAACTGGATGTCATGTTGGGAGGAGGTTCAAAATTTTTTATTCGTGAAGATCGTAATCTGGTTAAGGAATTTAAGCTGGCAGGTTACCAGTATGCTAATAAAATAGAACAACTTGCGACTATAAAAACCGGAGAACCATTGCTGGGCCTATTCGGCGAGCAGGGAATGCCATGGGTGCTAGACAGCAAAGATAAACAACATCTTCCAATGTTAACCGAAGTGGCTATTAAACAGCTTGAGAATGAAAAGGGTTTCTTCTTACTGGTTGAGTCAAGTCAAATTGATTGGGCAGGGCATGGTAATGATATTGCCGCCGCCATGGCTGAAATGCGCGATCTGTCTCTCACTTTGGAGTTTCTTGAAAAATATCTGCAACAGCATTCAGACACATTATTGGTTCTTACAGCTGATCACAGTACCGGTGGATTGACTCTCGGCGCTAAAGGGGAATATCGCTGGAGTCCTGAGTGGCTGACTAAGCTTAAGGCTTCACCTAAGGTAATTGCTCAGCGCTTAACCAATGCTAAAGATATTGCTGCGCTTGCCACTGATTTACTCGGCTTTGAATTGACGGATGCGGAGAAAAAACAACTGGCAGAAATAGAGTCCTCCGACTCTCAGGTATTTTACTCGGCGATTAAAGTGCTGCTAGATGAACGCACTAACACTGGTTGGACGACTACCGGGCATACGGGTGTGGACGTGCAGGTATTTGCAAAGGGAAAAGGAGCAGAGATGTTTGCCGGTTATCAGGACAATACTCAGATAGCTGAGCGTATGTTTTCCCTGCTTGGACGAGAGTCGCTCAACAAATAACCTCAACAAAATGCTAGAAATTTTATAGGGGAATTTTCAGCTGCTTTATTTTGTGGTTTTATACCCATGCTAGCTCAACATAAGGAATTCAGCGCAGTTTGAGGCAGTATGGGTATAGTTAATACCCTGTCAGTTCGATAAATCCTACTCCATGGTGGCTGCCAGTTATCTCGGTGCCGCCTTCGTAATAGGCAAACATTCCGGGATTCCATTGCTCAATTTTCATGGGTTTCAGTTGTATATCAATTCCATGTTCTTGAAGCTGAATAGACCAGTCTAAAGGCAGAGAACGACCTTGTACTGTATGATTTTTTATCACTTTGGCTTGAATTTGTTTTTGGGACAAATGAATTTTTGCCCCACTCTTCTTTACGAGTGTACCTGACCAGAAATTTCCATTATTTTTGTGACGCATATTAAATAACATCAGTTTATCACCGTTGTCCAAATGCATCGAAAACCAATCCCAGCCTTGGCTATTCTCATCTAAATATTGCGATGACCATTCGTGATCAAACCAGGCTAGCCCACTTACTTGCAGAGTTTTTCCCGAAATTTCCAGTAGCCCGCTAACGTCAATATGTGGCTGGCTATAGTAATAAGAAACCTGTTGTGAGTCTCTGAGCTTACGACTAAAGCCGTTTTCTCCATGTAAAACAATATCCTTATCTGCTTGTAATTGCAGTGTTACCTGTACGTTTGCATCTATGCTAAATGATAAGGTTGAGGGGAACGGATTTGAATCAGTTGATAACCATTGCCAATTGTCTAAATTAACCTTAAACGGCTGTGTACTAACCGCGGCATTGCCGACTCCACCACGGGCAAATCTTTCTTCGAACCAGGAATGCTCTGTACTGTGTAAACTGGCATGAGCCATAAATTGTTGATCATTGGCCCAGGGTGTCACATTCCCTTGATTACGAAAACGAAACAGGGTCCATTGCATAGCGTATTTTTTACCGCTCTCATCTAACAGGTTGGCAGTTAAATACCACCATTCAATCGCAAAATCCGGATGACTGGCATGATCAGCAGGAAAATCAAAGATATAGCCGGGTAATACTTGCGCTTGATTAAGCGTTTGCTGGCTGAGTCCTGCAAATAAATTTTGCTCTGAGTATGCTATAACTTTGTTGTCTGAATTATCGTTAGGAGAGCAGGCTGAAAGATAGAATATAGTCAGAATAGCCGAGCACGATATACGCCACTTGTTTAAGAAATCAGGCATTTTATATCCTCAGCCAAGGTGCGTCGATTCAGTCGATAAAGGGGCAATATCAGTACAGATAGGACTAAAACCAGACTGGTTATACATACACTTATCAGTTTAAATGGTTCAATAAGCAGAGGATAACTCCAGTGAAAAGCCTGTATATTGAGCAAATTTATCAGCAACCAACTTAAGCCAATACCAAAAGGCAGAGCGAGTAGACAGGTAAATGTGGTCAACACCGAATATTGCAAAAGTGACAAACTCGTCAAGCGTAAGGTGCCAACTCCAAATGTTCTTATCAACGCTCGTTGGGGACGATTATCCATATCGATCATCAATACAGAAGTGGCAAGTGACAGTGCCGCAACTAACAAAGTCACGATATTTAAGCTCTCGGTGATAATAAATGTACGATCAAAGGTTCGCATCGATAATGCCAATAACTCTTCGGTGTCCAGACTAAGCACTTTCTCGGCTATTGCTGATTGCTTAAGGGCCTCATTAAATCTTCGTTGTTCGTTATCTAGATGCTTAGCAAAATGTAAGGCAAAAACAGCGGTATTTGCTTGGTACTGATCAAATCCAGCTAGGGGAAGCAAAGCCTGAGGTCTTTGATTACCATAATCAAAGTAAATGCCTACTACCTGTTTATTTATAATATTTCCACTTTCAAGCTGAAAAGACAATATATTACCGAGCTGAAAATCATTCTTTAATGCCAGTTGTTGATTAACTAAAATTCCATCACCAGAAGTAAATCGTGACCAGACATCACTTTGACTACGATCAAATAACATTGCCTTTTGATAGTTGTCAGATGTTGGGTAGGAACGTAGCTGCAATTTGGCAATCGGCTGATCCGGCGCTTGCTCCTTACTTATAATCCTTGTCTCGACAAACTTACGCGGAATTACATCAACTTGTATATTTTGATCTGCCAACCAAGTAGTAAAAATATCAGGAGTTTGAGTGCGCACATATTGATCAGCAATGAGGCGTTGAGACAGCCAAAATTCTGTGGCCTGACGAAAACTATCGACCATCAAGTTCATGCCGATATTACTTGCGACGGCTATAAAAAATGCACAGCAGGCAATTTTACTACTTTGAGAAAGTCGCACGCTGTCGGCAAATGCCCAGCGTAACAACACGAATTTAGCAGACATAGTTTTATACAGGAGGCCCATCAGCATGGGTATGGTATAAACCACCAGACAACAACCTGCAAAAATCAACAGGGCAATAACACTAAAACTAGTAATTAAATTTGACGAGATAGGCGCAGCTACCGCTGCGATTAGGATTAAAAACAATCCTGAAAATAGCCAGCGGATATTTTTACTAGGGGCATCTGCTGGTAAGCCGCGAAGTGCCAAACGATATTTTAGTTGCCATAAAGGTAGTATCGCTGCCAACATTGCTCCTATCAGGCAGGCAATGAAACATTGAAAAACCAGAGTAGAAAAGGAAAGTTCAACATAAGCAATTTTTACTTCAAACAGGCCTTGTAAAGTTTGTGAAACCTGAGGAGATAAGAATTGTGCTAACAAAGCGCCGCAAAGTGCACCGAATGGTGCGCAAATCAGGCTAATGGCAAACAACTCAAGTAGCAGCGCGACGTATATTTGAATTCTGGAGACCCCTAATTGCCGTGCAATACGCAAATTGTGCCAGCGTTTTATCAGCAGTAAGTGCAGAGCGTTCATCACCACAAACATACAAACCACAAACATTAATAATGCCATGGCCAGTAAATTCAGGTGAAAACTTGCGGTCAGTTGTTGCGCTTGATCACCGGTATTCAGCGATTCTAGACGAAGATGATTTGGTAAGGCGGTTGTGAGAGCCGTAAGCGAGTCATTTTGTGTATCGTTAATACTCCCGACTACAAATATTTCGCTTATTTGAGTTATACCCAGCGCTTGTTGCAATACAGCAATATCCAGGACTATTTCACGACCAAGGCCGTTTATGTCTAGAACCGCTAGATGCGCGAGGATTTTGCCATCATCGAATAATATTTCTTGTCCGTCGACCAAGTTAAGTTCTTGCGCATAATCTTGATGGATAATACTTTGATAGGGAGCTTGCCACAGTTTTGTGAGGGGAAATTCTCTGGTTTTAGCTGCCACGGTTGCTCTGCTAGTATCTGGCAAACTTAACAGCGCAAAGGTATCTATACCGGTAAATTGCACATTAGCCGCATCAACACTGTCAGCACTAAATATAGTTTGACGGGTTTTTAGTACGGCAATTAACTGGTTATACCCGGCTTTGCGTAACCTAGAGTAGTCGGTTTTAGTTATTATTTTTCCGGAGCGAGGAACAATTCGGTGATTAATATTCTCTACAAAGGCTTGACCAGCAGCGGCATAACTTTGTTTTGCAGTGGAGTTAATGATCAGGACCGCGCTGAGCCCGGCGCAGGCTACTAGCAGAGCCAAAAACACCAGACAGCTACGCAAAATATTCTGTCTATAGCTTGCCAGAATAAGCGAAAAGACGTTTATCATAGGTAAGGTTTGCTAACGTTATCCACAATCGACACGTCGTTGGCGTTTCTGTATTCATGTAAGTAACCATCTAACATCAGCAAAGCACGATCTGCATAGGCCGCCACTTTTGTACTGTGTGTCACTACTACCAAGGTAGTTGCTAATTTATCACATAGATTAAATAGCAACTTACTGACAATCTCGCTATTTTTGTCGTCAAGATTTCCTGTGGGTTCATCGGCTAATACTAGTTTAGGTTTATGTGCCAATGCGCGCGCAATGGCCACTCTTTGTTGTTCTCCTCCAGAGAGTGTCATTGGAAGTTTATCTTTATGCTCAATGAGGCCAAGTTCATTTAACAATCTCAGATGATACTCGCCGGGGGTAATCCCATTAATTCTGGCGGGGAAGGTTATATTTTCCCACACAGTCAGGCAATCAATTAGGTTGAAGTGCTGAAAAATGATTCCAACTTGTTGTTTGCGGAACTGATCTGCCTGGCTTTCAGATATGCTTTCAAGCGCCAAACCAGCAACATTAACACTGCCACTATCGGGGAGATCAAGGGCAGCTAAAATATGCAGGAGAGTCGATTTTCCAGAACCAGAATCTCCGCTTATTGCGAGGGATTGTCCAGCAACAAGCACCAAGGATAAATTTTTCAATATCTGCTTGGTATTGTTACCGTCGATGACGTGTTTGTGCAGTTCTTTAATGCATATCATGCCAACCTCATTTGTGCGGTATCTCCTTCATCCTTGAAACTACATGCCCGTTGGCTACAGGGATTAACCACCGTCATGCACTTCCAATGATTTTGGGTATATATACGAAATAGGCGCGATATAGTTTAGTTTAAAGACCTTCTGCTAGAAAGTTTTCGAGATTTTCGCCAGTCAGTTTACTGATTTGAGAGGTGGAGTACCATAACGCTGCAATCAAAAGTAACATACTGGGAATAACAATAACCGGATAGCTCCAGGCTGTCATCTTACCCAATTCTTCTGTGTATGCTGTAGTCCCCGGAGGGCTAACTAGTATCACTTTTGCGAGAATGTAGTTGAGG
>JBLHNW010000138.1:0-8643 GCA_047622205.1 Paraglaciecola sp. | reverse complement strand
TGGGGACACCAGTTGCAATCGATTGAGTAGTTGATCGCCTCTGTCTTTTGCTTGATTAAGTGTTTTCTCAAAACTTGCCGTTAAATTAGCCTGTAGGCGATCGACATTCTGAAACTGCTGCTGTAATTGGTTGCGTGGGTGGTTCTGCTGTAACTGTTGACTCAGTACTTGCTGTTGGTAGCCCAATTCTTTCAATCGACTGGCAGTAAATTTTTGTAATTTGTCTTTTAATGATTCCACCAGATTAAATAATTCGGCCTGATCCCTGCTGACTAATTCTGCAGCGGCAGAAGGTGTTGGAGCGCGCATATCAGCTACAAAGTCGGCAATCGTCACATCAACTTCGTGGCCAACAGCACTGATAATTGGCAGGGCAGACGCGTATATCGCTCGTGCTACCGACTCTTCGTTAAAACACCATAAATCTTCTAATGAACCACCACCACGACCGACGATCAGCACATCTACCTCTTTTCTGACGTTGGCCTGTTGAATAGCGGCACATATTTGCGCCCCAGCTGTGGCACCTTGTACCTGGGTAGGGTAGACAATAGCTTGTATTGCCGGGTTTCGACGTTTCATTACAGTAAGAACATCATGCAAAGCGGCGCCGCTTGCAGAAGTGATAATGCCCACTTTCAGAATTGTCTGGGGTAGGGCTTGCTTAGTTTGCTGGGCAAATAAACCTTCAGCGGCCAGTTTGATTTTTAATTGTTCAAATTGCTGCTTTAGCTGACCTTCACCTTCTGGCTCCATGTGCTCAACAATAAGCTGATAATCTCCCCGGGCTTCATACAAACTCAAATTGGCTCGTACCAGAATCTTGTCGCCTTCTTTGGGTTTTTGGACCACTCGCCTATTTGCACCCTTAAACATCGCCGCTTTAACTTGCGCACGATTATCTTTGAGGGTGAAGTACCAATGTCCGGAACTGGCGGCGACAAAATTGGATATTTCGGCTGACAGCCAAACCTGACCAATTTCCGATTCTAAAACTGAGCGCGCCAGCTGATTTAGCTTGCTAACCGTGAATATATTGCGAATAGTGGGTGAAACATTGAACATAGACTGTGAAATCTTCAACAAATACGATGATTCCAGTTTACCTGATTAGTTAAAGCAGCTACAATCCCGCCGCAATTAAAACCTCATTTAAAGGTGTTGTTGCATGTTGCGGATAGCTAAAGAAGCCCTTACGTTTGATGACGTGTTGTTAGTGCCTGGTCACTCAACCGTTCTGCCCCATACCGCTAATCTGAAAACCAGATTGACTCGTGGTGTTAGCCTAAATATTCCCCTTATTTCAGCTGCTATGGATACAGTATCCGAAGCTCGGCTGGCGATTGCCCTGGCGCAAGAAGGTGGAATTGGTTTTATTCATAAAAATATGCCCCCAGAGATGCAGGCTGACCATGTGCGTATGGTGAAAAAATACGAAAGTGGTGTTGTATCCGATCCTGTCACGGTTTTCCCTAATGCCACTATCGGTGAAATTAATGCTTTGAGTAAACATCACGGCTTTTCCGGTTTCCCTGTGGTAGATGTCGACAATAATTTGATTGGTATCGTAACGGGCCGTGATTTGCGCTTCGAAAATCGTTTTGACCAACCTATTTCGAAAGTGATGACACCTAAACAAGACTTAGTGACAGTCATGGAAGGTGCAAAATCTGAGCAAGTATTGGAACTGATGCATGAACACCGCATTGAAAAAATTCTGGTGGTGGACGAAGCCTTCAAATTAACCGGTATGATCACGGTCAAAGATTTCCAGAAAGCTGAAAGTAAACCGAACGCCTGTAAAGATGAATTGGGTCGTTTACGTGTTGGTGCTGCGGTGAGTGTGGGTCCAGGTACTGACGAGCGCATTAAGCTGCTAGTTGAAGCCGGTGTGGACGTATTGCTAATAGATACCTCTCACGGCCATTCTCAGGGCGTTCTCGACAGGGTTAAAAAAGTTCGTGCGGATTATCCTGAATTACAGCTTATTGCTGGTAACGTAGCAACTGGCGAAGGGGCTAAAGCCTTAGCCGACGCTGGTGTTGATGCTGTTAAAGTTGGCATAGGCCCAGGTTCTATTTGTACAACTCGTATTGTTACTGGTTGTGGCGTTCCACAAATTACCGCGGTATCGGATGCAGTAGATGCACTGCAAGGCATGGATATCCCGGTTATCGCCGATGGCGGTATTCGGTTCTCGGGCGACATTGCAAAAGCACTGGTTGCCGGTGCAAGTTCGGTAATGGTGGGCAGTATGTTAGCCGGTACCGAAGAAGCTCCAGGTGAAGTGGAACTGTATCAAGGGCGTTATTTCAAATCCTATCGTGGTATGGGGTCTTTAGGGGCAATGGACCAAAGCAATGGTTCTTCTGACCGTTATTTTCAGGATAGTAACAACGCAGAGAAGTTAGTTCCGGAAGGCATCGAAGGGCGCGTCGCCTATAAAGGACCTATTGCTAATATTATCCATCAGCAAATGGGAGGCCTGCGTTCTGCAATGGGTTTGACAGGCTGTGCGACTATCGAAATTCTGCGTACTAAACCACAGTTTGTCAAAGTGACCGCTGCAGGTATGGGCGAATCTCATGTGCATGATGTAAGTATTACCAAAGAAGCGCCAAATTACCGTCTTGGCTAAAATTGAAGATTCAAAGTGAGCTGGTGAATCACCAGCTTTTTTTTTTGAAAGAGTAAAAACATGACAAAAAACATTCATCAGCAACGTATTTTAATCCTCGATTTTGGCTCTCAATATACTCAGCTTATTGCACGTCGAGTGCGTGAGATAGGCGTGTATTGTGAACTTTGGGCATGGGATGTGAGCGAAGCACAAATTCGCGAATTTAAGCCCAACGGAATTATTCTCTCTGGCGGCCCTGAATCTGTGCACGCCGCCGATTCGCCTCGCGCTCCACAATATGTGTACGATGCGGGTGTGCCAGTATTTGGTATCTGTTACGGCATGCAAGTCATGGCCGAACAGTTGGGCGGCTCAGTACAAGGTTCTAATGAGCGTGAATTTGGTTATGCCCAGGTTGAAGTGACTAATAAAATGGCACTGCTAGACAACATCGAAGATCACATAGGTGCAAACGGTAATGCCTTATTAGATGTGTGGATGAGTCATGGTGATAAAGTATCTGAGGTCCCTGAGGGATTTGTTTCGGCCGCACAAACCGAAAGTTGTCCGTTTGCCGCAATAGTTAATGAAGAAAAACAATTCTTCGGTGTGCAATTTCATCCGGAAGTCACACATACCCGTCAAGGGGAACGCATTTTAAGTCATTTTGTGTTGGATATTTGTGGCTGTGAAAAGCTTTGGACACCGGGTGCGATAATTGAAGATGCAATCGCTCGCATGAAAAAACAAATTGGCGACGATCAGGTTATTCTGGGGCTGTCTGGAGGAGTTGATTCATCGGTAGTGGCCATGTTGTTGCATCGCGCCATAGGCAAACAATTAACCTGTGTGTTTGTCGATAATGGCTTATTGCGGCTTAACGAAGGTCAACAAGTGATGGACATGTTCGGTAATCACTTTGGCCTGAATATTATAAAAGTTGCAGCAGAAGACAGATTTCTTGATGCTCTGGCAGGTGAAGACGAGCCTGAAGCTAAACGCAAAATCATTGGTCGGGTGTTTGTTGAGCTGTTCGATGAAGAATCTAAGAAACTTACTAATGCCAAATGGTTGGCCCAAGGCACAATTTATCCCGATGTGATCGAATCCGCCGGCTCTGCTACGGGCAAAGCACATGTTATCAAATCTCATCATAACGTCGGAGGATTGCCTGCTGATATGGCGATGGGTTTGGTTGAACCTCTGCGCGAATTGTTTAAAGACGAAGTACGCAAAATCGGCCTAGAGCTAGGTCTACCTTATGACATGTTGTATCGCCATCCTTTCCCCGGTCCGGGTTTAGGTGTGCGCGTATTAGGTGAAGTGAAAAAGGAATATTGCGATTTATTGCGTCGCGCAGATGCCATTTTTATTGATGAATTGCACGCCGCGGATCTTTACCAAAAAGTAAGTCAGGCCTTTACCGTTTTCTTGCCGGTTAAATCTGTCGGTGTTATGGGTGATGCGCGTAAATATGACTGGGTAGTCTCTTTACGAGCAGTTGAAACAATCGATTTTATGACTGCTCACTGGGCACATTTACCCTACGACTTCTTGGGTAAAGTGTCGAATCGGATCATCAATGAAATAGACGGAATTTCTCGTGTAGTTTACGATATTTCCGGTAAACCACCTGCAACTATTGAATGGGAATAGGCTAGCTTAGATTAGCTATAGTCTGGGCGCTACTTTAGCGCCTTATTTTTTGAGTATTACATATGAATAGTAAGATTAAAATAAGAGCAGCAGTCGAGGGTGATTTAGCTGTATTAGTCGAATTTGAACAAGGAATTATTAAGGTTGAACGACCTTTTAATGACAGCCTAAAACAAGAAAAAATTTGTTACTACGATATCGGCGCGTTGATCGAAGCTGACACTTCCATTGTCATGGTGGCAGAACATGCTGGTAAAATTGTGGGGTCGGGATATGCCCGTATAAAGCAGTCGAAAGCTCACCTAAACCACCAATACCATACCTATTTAGGTTTTATGTATGTAGCTCCAGAGCACCGAGGAGAGGGGATTAACAAACTTATTATGCAGGCCTTGATTGCTTGGGGTAAGGAGCAAGGTATGATTGATTTTTATCTGGATGCTTATGCCGAAAATAGTTCAGCCATCAGAGCCTACGAAAAAATGGGTTTTAGTCAGTCATTAGTAGAAATGAAACTTAGAATTTAGCCAACTTCCATCCTAAAAGGATTACACGTGGCCTTAAAACCAACGATTTATAAATTTAAAATATCCTTATCCGATCTTAATCGTGATTATTATGATCAGTTAAATCTTACAGTGGCCCAACACCCATCAGAAACCAACGAACGCATGATGACGCGAGTGTTGGCATACTGTATTAATGCACAAGAGCACTTGTCGTTTACAAAAGGTTTAAGTGCCATTGAAGAGCCTGATATTTGGGCGCGGGGACTTGATGACCAGCTTTTATTGTGGATAGATGTGGGTGAGCCAGCCTTTGACAGAATTAAAAAAGCCACACGGATCGCCAAACAAACACGTGTTTATACCTTTAACGCAAAATCTGATATGTGGTGGCGTCAAAGTCAGGGGCAGTTGCAAAACCTGGATGCCAGTGTCTTTCAATTTCAATGGGCACAAATTCAAGCGCTTGCTGGCTTACTGGAGCGCACAGTGGACATGTCAATCACCATTACCGGAGATTCTGCATACGTTGCAGCGGGCTTAGGTGAGGTCGAGGTGTCTTGGGAAACGTTACAAGAGCGTTAAAATTTCTCTTACTCTAGTGTGATAGCTTATTTTCTAAAATAAACGGTCTTTATTGCGCTATAATTTACAACAAGTAATCCCTAAAACATATTTGCCGAAAGGTGGATTTTTGGGCAACATAGATCCCCATTAAGGTAAGTGAAACAATTCATAATTTAATGACATCCAAGTTTGACTCTATTCGTCCCTATGCTGATAGCGATTTACCTGAAATTCTAAAAAAGCTCGCGAACACCGATGAGCTGATAGAAAGCTTGGTAGTATTTCGTTTTTCCTCTTGGCCCACTTTTTTGCGGCCGATTTTACGTTTTTTGACGAAACACTATGTTCGTATGCAAATTAAAGGCATTAACACTACCCGTGATTTTCAGGGCTTAGTTGAGCCCTATGTCCAGCGCATGATTAACAAAACGACTTCAAGTTTTAACTTGAGTGGCTTTGAGCAGTTGGATCTAAGCAAACCTTGTTTATTTATCAGCAATCATCGAGATATTGCCCTCGATCCTGCACTCATTAACTGGGCCCTACATTTGAACGGAGAGGACACCGTGCAAATAGCGGTGGGAGATAATTTACTACGTAAAGATTGGATTGCTGATCTGATCCGTCTTAACAAGTGTTTTATTGTCAATCGCTCTGCTAAGGATCGTCGCCAAAAACTGGCTGATGCCAAACTGCTAAGCGAATACATTGCCGATAGTTTGCATAATCAAAAGCAGCATATCTGGATAGCTCAAAGGGAAGGGAGAGCGAAAGATGGACACGATGTTACCAATCCGGCAATTATTTCAATGTTGGCCATGAATAGACCAAAAGATATGGAATTCAAAGACTATATTAAACAACTGAGAATTGTCCCGGTCTCTATTTCCTACGAATTTGATCCCTGTGATGTTGCCAAAGCGAAAGAACTAGCGGAAAAGGAGATGGGTGGTGCCTATGATAAGGCAGATCATGAAGACATCAAAAGTATCGTTGACGGGATCGTTGGTTTTAAAGGCCAGGTTAATGTGAATTTTGGAAAGGTGATAGACGATGATTTTGTCAACGCCAAAGAAGTTGCCGCTTACTTAGATCTACACATATTGGCCGCTTATAAAACCTATGCTACGTCCTATGTGGCTGCTAATTTGCTTGATTCAACGAGTACTGCAGTAGCAAAGAGCCCAGTTGGCAATGAAGATTTTAGCGCAGAAGAAATATTAGCAGCTACAATCTACTTCGAAACTAAAACGGCAGGATTACTGCCGGACGTAAGAATTAAGATGCTGAAAATGTACGCAGCAACCTACCAGAATCAGCTTAAAAGTAGTTTTTAATAAGCATAATTTAAATGACATTATGGACGCCAAATAGTTAATGAGTCACACCCCATACATCTACATTCACTATGGCTGCACTGGTGTGCGGTAATAGCGCCGAGGCCTGATGCTCTGCTAGCTTTCTAGATACCTCCCAGCCATTGTTGATATGGGTTTTCAAAGTTTACGGGTAACGGTAAATTATTGGAAATATGTTTTCACTTAATGTTTTGAATAGGTTAGGGATAGCGTCTATTCTTTCTATGATTGGCTTATATTTATTAAATGCTGGGGTATCAGGAGACGCATCTCTACTTTCAGGATGAAGTAGCACTGCATTAATATAATTGCCATCCTTTTTATAGGAGAACAATGATGTATTCATCCGGCACTGCGCACAGTCATTACAAGCAACCTACGCCAGCAAAAATCGGATTCTCAGCACGCAGTTATTTTCACCCACTTAACACTTTTCTAAATAAAAAACTCAAATCACGGGGCTTATTATTAATGCAGCTGGTTCTGATGATAGGGTTACTTGCCACAACCTCTATCCAAGCCGCACCTTTCGCATATATTACTAATCTGAACAGTGGTGATCTTTCAGTGATAGATACAGCCACGCAATCTGAAGTAGCACGAGTCAATATGGGGGCAGATAAACCCGGTACAGTAGCAGTCCACCCTGATGGTAAAACCGTCGTGGTGGGTCTGGAACAACTAGGGTTGGCATTTTTTGATACGACCAGCAATTCCGTGACTGATTTCATGTCACTACCGGGAGGTATCACTTCTATAAAATTGAGTGAAGATGGTAATACTGCTTTCGTGACGCATGCCGGAGGAAGGGACCTTTTGTCGATTGTGGACCTCCAGACACATGCGGTAATCAAGGAAATATCGATGTTTGACGTTTTTCATATCAGCTTGAGCATTGATGGCTCCGCACTATACGCGTCGAGTGCCCTTGGTGATTTCGTGGCGCGTATCGACAGGAGCAGCTACACCGTTCTGGATAATCTGGCAGTGCCCGGAAGTCCCGTTTATTCTGTTGCTCACCCAAGCTTGAATCGTCTTTACGTATCGAGCCATTCAGACGATGCGATTACCGTCATAGACACTGATGGATTCAGCGTTGTTAAAACCATCGCTGTGGGTAACGAACCCAATGTGATGGTGTTAAGTCCTGATGGGTCAAAACTTTATGTAGCCTGCCAGCGTGATGAAAATTCATTATGGGTGATCGATACCGAAACTGAAACTGTAACGGCCGCTATACCTGGACCTGGAGAAGGCAGCGTATCAACTGACATATTGCCGGATGGCAGTGAAATATACATAAGCAATTGGTCTGATGACTCTGTTTCGGTGATAGACAGTCAGTCATTGGAGATTATAAAAACCATACCAGTAGGGAGTAATCCCTTTAGTCCTGGACGATTTATTGGTGGTCCCGTCACCACTCTAAATGGCGTGGTTAAAAGGCTGTCGACGAAACGCATCGAGTGTCATAATTTTAGTACGGGGCAAACGGTGCACATCCATTCCGTAAAGGGCTTGGATAGGTGGGATTGTGAGGCAGCAGGCCTGATTGTAAATGTCGGTGACAAAATAAGCATTCGGATCACAGGAAAGGCTCAGTGAACTACCCAGCGACTAAAGGTCACTGGGTAAGCTCGAAGAAACCAGTGAAAGAACTAACGGGAGTGCCCATTAGTTATCCATTCCACAGGCTTGTCTATCAGTTTGGGTATAATGAAAGGTTGGTTAGGGCCTAATTCAACATTTTTTATATATTGAATGTCCGTATTATTTTAAAGCGTTACTTAAAGCATCGGAGGTGTATAAGACGTTATCTAACACGCGAGAGCCGCACTTTTTTCTAAAGGCCTTAAAATTTCTTTAAAATACATTTGTCGTAGTCATCTACATTTAGCGTTAAATTATACTGTGTGATCAGGCTATCAAGCTCAAC
>JBLHNW010000137.1:0-8657 GCA_047622205.1 Paraglaciecola sp. | reverse complement strand
TTGTCCATCAACTGTTGCTGATATTTGGGCATGTTTTGGCTAAATTCATTCATTGATTGGCCAACCAATGCCGCTAAAACTAATCCAAATACGACTATCATCAGTATTACTAGCACTACCGCAATGGCCCGGGGCACTTTATATTTATTCGCCCAGTTAATAATGGGACTGCACGACATGGCGATAAACACCGAAAGTAAAAATGGTACAAGGATTGTGCTGGCTGCTTTAATCCCGGCCAGAACTATGACAAGCGATGCTAAAACAAGTAAAAATTTTACCGATGGTTGAAATT
Source organism: Paraglaciecola sp. (assembly GCA_047622205.1). GTDB lineage: Bacteria > Pseudomonadota > Gammaproteobacteria > Enterobacterales > Alteromonadaceae > Paraglaciecola. The sequence goes on along the minus strand of JBLHNW010000137.1, from coordinate 8,362 downwards.
TAATTTGCATGTTAGGTTTCTGTACGTTTAGCTTGTTAGCAAACTATCAGATCTGTATCGAGTTTTACAGCAAGAATAAAAACCAAATCTCGGTTAAAAGGAAAATAATAAGAATGAAGTTAAACCCTGCAACGATTCGTATTAAGAACTTACGCTTGCGCACCTATATTGGTATCAATGAAGATGAAATACTTAACCAGCAAGATGTAGTTATCAATGTAAAAATTCACTATCAGGCTGATCAAGCTACAGATTCTGATAGAATGGTCGATGCATTGAATTACAAGACGATAACTAAACGTATAATTAAACTTGTCGAAGACAATCGTTTTTCGTTACTTGAGAAACTCACAGCCGATGTATTAGCCGTAGCAGCAGAACATGCATGGGTAACGTACGCCGAAGCTGAAGTAGATAAACCTCATGCCCTACGCTTTGCTGATTCGGTATCCTTGTGTTTGTCGTGTAATAAAAATTAGTCCCACAACACAGAGGATGTCATGCGGATATTAATAACAGGCGCTACCGGCTTAATTGGTTCTAACCTAATTCCCAATCTCCAGCCCAATGAGATAACGGTTTTGACACGCAACGTATCTATGGCCAACCAAATATTGGGCAGCAAAATCAATTTCCTGTCGTCTTTGCAAGATTTAACTAATATTGACGAGTTTGATGTGGTAGTCAATTTGGCTGGAGAGCCAATAGTCAATAAGAGATGGTCGCCTGAGCAAAAGCAGATCATACAAAATAGCCGATGGGAAATAACCGGAACTCTCACTGATTTAATTAAAAATAGTGAAAATCCACCAGAATTATTTATTAGTGGTTCAGCGGTTGGCTATTATGGTCGTCAGGGTGACGACCTCATTGACGAGGACTTTACTCAGCCTCATGACGAATTTAGCCACCACCTGTGTGACAAATGGGAACAATTAGCACTAGATGCAGCCTCGACTAAGACTCGTGTCTGCGTGTTAAGAACTGGCATAGTGTTGACCAAGAGAGGAGGCGCTCTTAGTAAAATGTTAATGCCATATAAACTGGGTTTAGGTGGCCCAATTGGTGATGGAAAACAATACATGTCGTGGATCCATCTGGAAGACATGCTCAACGGCATAACACATTTGATCGAAAACAAGAATTGTCAGGGAATTTACAATTTTACTGCCCCCCACCCGGTTACTAATGCGGTATTTAGCCGTGCATTGGCCTCTAGCCTGAATCGCCCGGATTTCCTACGCATGCCCGAATCGATAATAAGGATACTGATGGGCGAGATGGCTGACTTATTACTTTATGGCCAGAATGTAAGCCCAAAAAGATTGCTTGAGAGTGACTTCACGTTTCAATATTGTGAGATAGAGCAGGCTTTTGAAAATATGAAGCTGTAGCCCTAGCCTGCTTTTTCTTAAGCTGAACTTGGGCTGAGGAATATCGAAGAAGTTAATTTTCCACTGTATTTCAGAGTGATAATTATAAGCAATATTGTTGATACTGAACTTGAAGGCTAAGCGTTGCTTATCCCTAATTCAGCTTACTACTCAAATTGTTGTTAGTAGAATCATCATGATGATTCTACTAACACACTAATAATTAAACCATTTGTCGTAATAAATGGCTGGTATTTAAGGTCAATAATCGCCAACAAGCTAATGCGCCGAGAATACCCACAACTAAGGCACCAACCAATGGTGCTAACAGCCAATACTGCCAATGCAAACTGGCTTGCATCTGAAATACCTGAGTTTGTAATAAGTACAAACTGAGTTCATTTGACAGTGCCGCCATAGCTCCGGCAACTACGCCAATAATAACAAATTCAAATATGACACTAGATCGGATCATATTCCCTTTAGCTCCCAAGGTGCGCAGTATAGCTAACTCTTGCTGGCGCTCGTCCATACTGGCTTGTACCTGCGCCACCAGAACTAAAGAGCCTGCTGTGAGCACCAATATTAAAATAAATTCAACCGCAACCGAAACCTGATCCACAATATCTCTTAACTGATTAATGCGTGCGTCAACATCAAACAGGGTCACACTGGCAAAAGGCTGCATTAGTCCGGTAATTTGCGCCTTACGCTCGCTTGCCAAATGAAAACTCGAGATATATGTGGGAACAAAGTTTCGCATCGCTTCAGGTTCAAGCACAAAGAAAAAGTTAGGTTGCATTGACTGCCAATTGACTTCTCTAAAACTGGTAACAATCACGTCCACTACTTCACTGCCAATGTTGAATGTGAGCTTGTCACCAAGTTTTATATCTAATTGCTCAGCAATTCTGTCTTCCAGTGACACTTCGTATAAACCATCCCCTACTTCGTTTTCAGCAACTGATGCACCTTCGTTAAACCATTTTCCAGCAACAACAGTGCTTTTATCTTGCAGAGTATCACCCCAGGTAAGATTGGCTTCACGCCCCAAACCATCACGCCCTGTGTCCCTTTCTTCATCACTTTCTTTAGATACTGCAGTACGAATTTTTTCATCATTTATCGCAACAAACCGGCCACGAACAACCGGATAAAACTTTTCAACTTGAACGTCATTATTAGAGAAATGCTCTTGCAGTTCGGGTAATTGAGTCTGGCTAATATTAACCAAAAAATAGTTCGGCGTGCCTGTTGGTAGTTGTTCTTGCCATTGCTGAACCATGTCATTACGCATCACCAAAACAATAAGCAACAACATAATAGTGATAGCAAAACTAATCAATTGCACACTGTTGTCCATTGCCCGTCTGCGTATTCGTGCCCAGGCTAATTGCCAGGCACCCATTTTACCTTGACCCAGCTTACGCCCCACCCATATCAAAGCGTAGGTAACCAATAGTAGACTCGCAACTAACAAGATCCCCGAAACGAACAAAATAGAACTGATCCAAAGGTTTTTACTATAGGCCCACATCAACAAGAAAATTGCGCCGCCTGAGGCTAGGAATTGTATAAATCGCGAACTTAAATTAGCGCCCAAATCCCGTCGTAACACGCGTAAAGGGGAAACCGAAAATAGTTTAAGTAATGGATATAAAGAAAATAGTATTGCACACACACTACCGGTGAAAATTGCGATAAGTAATGGCCGCCAATGCCATACGTCCAAGGATACGTCTACACTTCCTGCTATTGCCCAGACTACAATTTGTTGCAAAATAAATCCTAATGCAATGCCAATTACTATCCCTAATGCTGTGATAAACAGGATTTGCAAAAGGTAAACTTTCTGCACCATGCCCTTGCTCGCCCCCAGGGTTTTCATTATTGCAACAGGATCATAGTGGCGCTGACTGTAACGTTGTGCGGCAACTGCTATCGACACCGCCGCTAAAACAATGGCCAATAAACTTGCCAACAGAAAATATTGCTCGGCTCTGGCGACTGAGCGGCCAAGAGCGGAATCGTCATCCTCGACCGACGTCCATCGGTTTACTTCCCTATCCAGTTTTGGCTCAAGCCAATCATAATAATCATCCAATTGATCACTGTCACCAACAAAAAAGTAACTGTAACTCACCCTACTACCCGGTCCCGCAATGTTTGTTGATGCCAACTCTTCGTTTCGGATCAAAACTTTTGGATCACCACCAAATACACTAAATCCGGCATCTGGTACTTCACTTAGTACTTTACTCACCTGAAAACGGCTATCACCGACCTCAATTTCACTGCCTATGGATAGTCCTAGAGTTTGGAACAAACGCGACTCTACCCAGGCTTCGCCTTTTCCAGGCAATGAACGGGTTTCCTCACTTTCGCCAAATGGTTCATCAGAAATTTTAACTACGCCCTTAAGAGGATACCCACTAGTCGCAGCTCTCAGGTCAACCAGCGTCATTTCCTCATTGGCAAACGCCATTGAGCGCGTGTACGCTTGTTGGGCACTTTTGATGCCCATTTCTTCAGCTTTTACTAACCATGCCGAATCAACTGGTTTTCGGGCACTTAACACCCGGTCGGCAGCGATAAATTCCGCGCTTTTAGAAGTCAACGCGGATTGTAATCGTTCGCTGAACAACGATAAGGACAGGACTGAAGCAACAGAAAGCACTATTGCCATTAAAATAATGCTTAACTCACCACGCTTGGTTTCGTGACGAAACAAACGCCAGGCTAAACTCATTACTTGATTCGACATCTACTCAGCCCACCTGACGTTGTTGGGCATCTTTGGGAGATGATTGTTCGGCAAATGGCGACTCAGGTTCGGTAAGTGGAACATTATCCGCTAATGACTCCGTCAACTCCCCAGCATGCATATGCAATTGACGCTGACACTTGGCCGCCAATTCCTGATCATGAGTTACTAAAATGAGGGTGGTATTGGAGTCTCTATTCAAATCAAATAATAACTGCTCAACTTTGTCGCTATTTGTAGCATCCAGATTACCGGTTGGCTCATCGGCAAAAAGTATCTTCGGCTTGGTAATAAACGCCCGGGCAATGGCCACACGTTGCTGTTCACCACCAGAAAGTTGATTCGGATAATGAGTACCACGATGACCCAGACCAACTAGTTCAAGAATATCCTGGCCGCGTTTTTTAGCATCCGAATAACCGGCAATTTCAGCAGGCAACATAATGTTTTCCAACGCGGTAAGACTTTGTACCAGCATAAAACTTTGGAATATAAAACCCACCTTAGCCCCGCGTAATTGAGCTCGTTGTTCCTCATCCATTAAATGCAACTCTTGCTGGTCAAGGTAAATCTCACCCTCTGTGACTTGATCAAGTCCAGCCAGTAAGCTCAACAACGTTGATTTGCCGGAACCAGACGCGCCTACTATGGCAACCGACTCACCGGCCTTGACTTCGAAGCTAATAGGCTTAAGGATCTGTAAATCACCTTGGGTCGTAGTAACTGTTTTGCTTATACCTATTGTTTGAATCATATTATCAGGAGTCATAGTGTTAATTATCAATACCAAGTCAGTGAAAATGCGTTTAAAGATTATCTTGTTACTTATACCCATATTAATATTTTCAGATCATTTATGGGCGAAGGATTACAAGCTTTTAATTTTAGGCGACAGCCTAAGCGCTGGATACGGTTTAAAGCAAGAACAAAGCTGGGTAAGTTTGTTACAAGATGCGTGGCAGGATGAATCTATTGAAGTCATAAATGCAGCGATTAGTGGAGAAACCACTGATGGTGCACTTGCCCGTATGCCACGTCTGTTAAGCCAACACCAACCAACCCATATTTTTATTGAATTAGGTGGAAACGACGGATTACAGGGACATCCAGTAGCAAAGATGAGAAGAAATATAGCTCAAATAATTCAACTCTCAAAAATTGATAATGCAATCGTAATATTGCAGGAAATGCGAGTTCCAACTAATTATGGACGTCGTTACACACAAATGTTCACTGAAAGTTTTACATCTTTAGCTGCGGAATATGATGTTGTATTACTTCCGTTTTTCCTCCAAGAAATTGCCCTACATGAAGATCTAATGCAGCTGGATGGTATCCATCCCAACGGGAAAGCACAGCCACTTATCGCCAAAGATATGCAATTAAAACTAAAGCCTTTAATCTTTAAATAACCTTAACTTGGGAAAATAAATGTCGAAGTAGTCGATTTTTTTATGTATTTCAAAGTGATAGTGATAGCCAATATTGTTGATACTGAAACATTCAAAACATGGTAGAAAACAAATGAGCAGACCTACTGATCATTTACTAAACTACATATACCTTGTCTTAAACTGAATCAGGAGAAAGATGTGGAAGTAGGATCATTAAGTGGGCCGGTATTGGCCCAAGGTAATCAAATCGCGGCATCACAACAGGTGAGTCGAAATGAAGAGCCACAGCGCCAGGTTGAGTTGGAAACCCCAGCGTCACAACAAAACGCCCCACAATCTGGGGAACGTGTTGGCTCAATAATAAACACTCAAGTTTGATTAACTCACCGTCGTCCAGATTCAAATTGCAAAAAGCCGAACTAAATTGACATAGTTCGGCTTTTTTATTGCTCTTATAACGGCATATTCAACTTAAATTCCGTAGTTAAACCACGAGAAATAGCGAAATATAGGTTCACGGCGACTAAGCCAAGTTAAGGACGAATGTACTGCATCGGTTTTTGCTGTTGAAGGTTTAGATAACGATCACGTAATTTTGTCTGGCGCGAATTCATATCAATTTTTTCACCATTAATAAATACCTGCTCGGCACTTTCTGTTACTTCCAGAGGATCCCCACTCCAGATCACCAAATCAGCCTGTTTACCAGGCTCCAAACTGCCTAGTTGCTGGTCAATACCATACACTTTTGCGGGATTTATAGTTAACGCTGCCAGCCCTTGTAGCCAAGGCAATCCATTAGCTACAGCGTTTCCAGCATGTTGTTTGGCTAAACGGATATTGTGAGTTTCCATCCCAATTACAACTTTAACACCAGCTTTATGCAAACGTCCGGCATTTTCCATTGTCGCCCCTAACTGATCAAAGGCATAGGGTAAGTTTGACTCTGGATTAAGAATAACCGCAATATTATTTGCCGCTAATTCGTCCGCTACTCGCCATCCTTCTGTAGCGTTAACTAGTACAATATCCAGTTTTGGATGACGCGTTTTAAACGCCAGTACTTGACGAATATCGGCGGCTCTTCTTGCATCAACAAGCAGTGGAATATCTCCCTTAATGACTGGCAGTAGGGCTTTAATGTCAGCCTGAGTCAAGTCACCGTGCCATTCCACCATTGGTGATAATGTTTTGCCCTGGGCAAATTCCACTTCTGTTATCGCTTGTTCAAGTGTTACCCACAAAACGCCTCTTGAGCCACCTATCGTGTCAACGCCAGAATTACTCACATTGGTAGAAATAAAAGCTGCAGATTTTAACAATGGTGATGTGGTATCGGCCAGACTGATCAAAGCACCTTGTCCATTGAACAATTGTCCATTTCTATTCATAGACGTCGCTGCAGAGGTCACTCCCTCAATTCGGGATATTGCAATTAATGTCGAGTCTGGATTAATTCCATAGGAGATATCTATAGCTGCACCAGAGGTGGAAATTGGGGTAATTTTTGCATTACTGTCAACAGTGCCCCCGGAAAATCCAACTTCGACCAGCCCTAAAGATGTCTGCGCGCCGATAAGCCCTGGTGTAACAATTTTGCCTTTAGCATCAATCACCTGATAACCAGAGAGTGCTGGCTCTCCAGACATTATTTTTTGTATTTTGCCATCTTTAATTAATACCGTGGCATTATCAATACTGCCTTGTTCGCCCATGGTGTGCACTGTTGCACCCATAATGGCATAATTTTGCCCATACACTGCGGTACAAAGAAGGCAACTTGAAATAAGGCTAATAAATTTTTTCATTTGCTATCTCCTTCACCAGTTTGTCCCAACTCAAAATCACTCACAGGCCAACTGGCAGGATTGTTTCTGTCGTATACAAGTGCGCCGTCAATATACACATGTTCTGCCTGTGAATAAGTGGAAAATGGGTCGCCACTCCACATCACTAAATCGGCATTTTTGCCTTCTTCTAACGATCCTGTCTGCTCAAAAATACCTAGAGATTTAGCTGGGTTAGCTGACAACCAACGCCACGCGTCGGCTTGTGATATATCCAAACCAGCCCTGCGACCATTGGCCCAAGCCTTAGCGGCTTCCTGATTCAAGCGCTGAATTCCCTTATCACTATCAGAGTGGACTATGGCGCAGGCTTTAGCTGCATGCACCATGGGAATATTCTCCTGAATACCGTCATATGCTTCTAGTTTAAAGCCCCACCAATCCGCCCACATCGCAGAACAAACATCAGCTTCGGCTAATCTGTCAGCAATTTTATATGATTCAACTGCGTGGTGAAAAGCCGAAATTTTGTAACCGAATTCTTTCATAACATCCAACATCGTGCCCATATCGTCGGCACGATAACAATGCATGTGGACAAGTATCTCACCCTTCAATGCCAACGCTAACGTTTCTAGTTTTAGATCACGTTTTGGCTCTTTTGAATCTTTTCCGGCATCAAAATCTTTATAATACTTATCCCACTTACGCTGATAATCTTGTGCATCGGCCCAAGCCTGGCGATAACCTGCTACATTTCCCATGCGTGTAGATGGACCACCTTTTTTACCATAAACACGTTTAGGATTTTCGCCACAGGCCATTTTCATTCCGTAAGGAGCATCAGGGAACTTCATATCCTGTACTGTTGTGCCTGGCAAATTTTTAACCGTTACACCACGACCGCCAACCAGATTGGCTGAACCAGGCAATATTTGCATTGAGGTCACGCCGCCAGCTAGAGCACGTTGAAAGCCAGGATCTTGCGGCCAGATAGAATGCTCAGCCCAAACTTGAGCGGTAACCGGTTTGGTAGCTTCATTA
>JBLHNW010000136.1:0-8757 GCA_047622205.1 Paraglaciecola sp. | reverse complement strand
AACAACATTAATGGTGTCTTTGTTGAGCTATTGCTACTGTCGGAGTTTTTCATTGGACTTGCTACTCGCTGTGACTCATAATTAAATACTAGACTGTCTAGTATGATAAAAGAATAGCGTGAGAATGCAGCATTGCAAAGAACTAATTGGATCAAATTGTAACAATAGGGGATAAGTGATTGTCAGATGTACTAAGCGGTAAAGCAGGCAGACCTAAAAGCTTGGCAAAACGTAAACAGATACTGGAGGCTGCTGGTGAGCTGTTTTTACAACAAGGCTTTAGCGGATCCTCAATGGATATGGTAGCCAAGCACTCAGAGGTATCCAAGCAAACTGTGTACTCTCACTTTTCCAACAAAGACGCACTTTTTATAGCCGTAATTGACAATAAATGCGAACAATATCAACTAGATATTCTTCACTTTGAACAAAAAAAAGCGAATCTAAAAGAGGTCCTAAGTCAGGTTGGTCTGCAAATCGTTAGACTGCTTCACGACGAACAAGTGATTGCTATATATCGGGTCGTTATTGGAGAAGTAGGCAGTAATCCCCATGTAGCCGAATTGTTTTACCAAGCCGGACCTCAACAAAGCCTGAATGCCCTGGCTCGATGCTGTCAGATGCATTCTGAAATTGCCTTATCTGATGAAGCCGCTCATAAGTGTGCTGTAACTTTCTTTAATTTACTCAAAGGTGAATTTCATGTGCGCAGCATTTTGGGACTAGAATTTGCACTTAGTGAAAAACAAAAAATGGAAAGTGTAGAATTTGCGATCCGCCAGCTTGAGCCGCTTATTTGTAAGCCACTGCAAACGAATAGCTAGTTGTAGATAAACGCCAAAATAAATGTTATCTGACAATGTGAGCGCAAAAATAGCCTGCCAGGCAGGCTATATACTTAATATTGTAAGTTTCGAGTAGCTACTATACTTCTTCAGAAAGGTAAGCATAAACCTCTGATGCCTCGCGTTGCTTAGAAAACTTAATCAAACCAACGCCATTACATTTCATGCCATCTACTGATAAAAGTTTTCGCAACACGTCTTTGCGATTTGAAGCTACAAGACCCACTTTGCTTCTGATACTGCGCTTAAGCATACCCAAATCATTAATCATTACTGCTTCACAGAAGCTAGAATATTCCCGATCTCCAGCAAAACGATAAGTGTCGTCAGACTTCATATGTGCATTGGCTGCAAAAGCCGATGTCGCGAGTATTACCATGAGTATTTTTTTCATTACTATTCCCAAATTTTCATTGCTCACAATGAGCGCTACGGAACAATTTCCGCAGCTAATTTATGACTCAATAGCAAAAAAAAGTCTGTGGTTTTATTGTTCTAAAGAGGTAAATTCCATGTAAAACAATATGTTATAAGAACGTTATAGAGTTAAGCGGTTGAAAATCGAGTGTTTTTTCAATTGCGATATAACTAAAGTGACACGATTATGATTACCTTGTTACGTTTTGTTCTAGTAAAAAGATAAAAATCACCCCAATTTCGTAATTAAATTACCAATTGTTAATTACATTTAACAGCTTTTGAGCCATATCTTGACATTTTGGCCTAAATCATTGGTGAGTATGGACAGGAATAGCTTATTTTAAATGATAAATAAATTTACGCCACGCATTGAATTCTGCCCATAATTTAGGAACAACCATGATCTACATCAGATTAGGATATCCAATCTATTTAGACTCGTTTTCCCATTAGCCCCTTTATTGCTATCTAGTACTTAGTGAATAATTGTAGGCCTTGCAAAATCATGCTCCAGAGCACTATTGAGATTACTCTCCAGCGCAGTTGCAGCCACCTGACAATGAGGATGGTCAATACCGGCGACGATATTCGCGTTACTTCGCCAGGCTGCAATCATGTCATGACTAAACTCAAATCGCAGAAAATGGACTGACGAGGTTTTATCCTCAGTTTCCCGAGACATGTCTTCATTACTGATCGGATGAACTTTGTCAAAACCTTCGACTTGAAGGTATACAGCCTTCTCAACGCCAATTAACTCAGCCAGTCGCAACTTGCGCTCAAGCGGATCATCGTATTCGATCATCATGGTTGCCTTTAGGTTTTTTCCATCGGGAATGAGGGGATTATATGCTTCAAGTTCTTCCTCTATACCTGCTCGTTCAAATATTTTTTCAATACGCAGCATTTCTTGAATTTGATACTGGATCGTTTTAAGGTCTTCAAACAAGACACGAATATTGCTACCAAGCTGTAATTTCCGATTTTTCTTATGAGCCATAATATCAGCCCTAAATGCCCCTCGTTGCTCAGCATATTCTTCCAGTGACATAAGTTGCTCTCTGGATAATTTATTCATCACTTTCTCCCGAAATTTGGTTATATACCATAAGCCATGCGCAGCAGGGTCATGGGGTGGCTGGCGACATCCACTGATTCTGTTAAGTTCACAATATGTATGGCCGCCATAGGACAATCGCTGGCATGGTAATCTGGTTTAAGTTTCTCAACTTTGCGCACAACAGGTTTAGCAATTTTAAGGGATTTATCCCGGGTTTCGACTTTCACTGCATAGGTACCATTGTGACCAGAACAGCGCTCCTGTGTATGTATATTGGTATCAGGAATTAGCGACAATATATCGCGAGTTTTGAAACCTATATTTTGGACTCTCAGATGGCAGGCAACCTGATAACTTACTTCACCCAAGGCTTTGCTAAAATCGGTATTGAATTCGCCCCCCCTGTGGCGCAGATGCAAATATTCAAAAGGGTCAAAAAAAGCCCGTTTCACTGCCTGAACTTGTTCATCATCCGGAAACATCAAGGGCAATTCTTGTTTGTACATCAATACACAAGAGGGTACCGGAGCGATTAAGTCAAAACCCTGTTGCACAAGGGCATATAAAACCGGGATGTTCTTCTCTTTAGCATGATTGACCGAATCCAAGTCCCCCAGCTCCAATTTGGGCATACCGCAACAGGATTCTTTATTCACCAATTGAAAATCAATATGGTTATGCTGAAAAACTTTTACAAAATCATCTCCCAGATCTGGGCTGTTATAGTTACCATAACAGGTAGCGTACAATGCTACTTTTCCAGTCGTGCGACCTACTGTTTTTGCTGAAATTGATTTCAGAAGTGGTGCGACACGTTTGCGCATGGTGAGACTATGGTATTCAGGAACGGGAGCCTGATGATGCACTCCCATGCCTTTCTCCAGTCCCTTGCGGAATGAAACGTTTTTATTTAGTGCATTAATCGTAATATCCACAATAGGGATACTTGCTATGCGCCCAACTGTGTCAGTATTGGTTAATATTCTATCTCTGATTGGAGCGCCGTTTTCTTTGAAATTAATGGCTTTTGCACGGAGCATTAAATGCGGGAAATCAACATTCCATTCATGTGGTGGGGTGTAGGGGCATTTCGCCATATAACACATGTCACAGAGGTAACATTGATCGACCACTTTTTGATAATCTTTTTTATCTACCCCATCCACTTCCATGGTTTTTGATTCGTCGATCAGGTCAAATAAGGTCGGAAATGAATCACATAAACTCACACAACGCCTGCAACCGTGGCAAATATCGTATACTCGCTCAAGTTCTTCATTTAATTGGTCTTTATTCCAATAACTTTCGCTCTGCCAGTCGATAGGATGGCGTATCGGAGCCTCCAGATTGCCCTCTCTACGCCCTTCTGTCTTTTTTGTCCTTGGTGTATTTTCGATACTCATAGGTACTCCAAACAGCGTTCTCAAACACGTGCCTGCATCCCCAAGGTGCAGAGCAAGCACAGCTTGCTCTGCCAGAGATTTACGCCGCTTTCATCGACATTTATTCGTCTAAGTTATCCAGTGCTTTCTGGAAGCGGTTTGCGTGACTCCGTTCAGCTTTTGCTAAGGTTTCGAACCAATCTGCAATTTCGTCAAACTCCTCGTCCCGGGCGGTTTTTGCCATTCCTGGATACATGTCTGTGTATTCATGGGTTTCCCCCGCGATGGCAGTTTTGAGGTTGTCCTCGGTTGCACCAAACGGCATTCCTGTAGCAGGGTCACCCGTTTCTTCGAGATACTCAAGATGACCATGAGCATGACCTGTTTCGCCCTCAGCAGTAGATCGAAACACTGCCGCCACATCGTTATAGCCCTCAACATCTGCTTTTGATGCAAAGTATAAATAACGACGATTTGCTTGAGATTCACCCGCGAAGGCATCTTTTAAATTTTGTTCAGTTTTGGAATCTTTTAATGACATAAATTTCTCCAATAGTTTACTGGGATATACACACTTTAATTGGGTGCATAACTAAAAGTAGTCAGCTTTACTAATTTCAGCAATTTGAGAATAGCGATTGGGCTTATCAATTATTACGATACTATACCCATGCAATCTCAAACTGCGCGTTTCAGCGGGAGTTTCAAATTGCATGGGTATAGAACACATTGGTAATATTACGCTTGGCAAATGCAATTGATTAGGTATCATTGCTGCCTCTAAAATCACGATTTAAATTTCTCTCAATAATGTCAATAAAAAACCTGAATACTGGATTTTTCGGGCTGATTTTTATACTCAGTTCTTTTCTAACCATTGCCAACGAAATTGAAACTATTACCGTATCGGCCAACCGGCAAAACACCCCGCTGATAGACGTGGCAGGGAATCTGACACGCTTAGATCAAGAAGTGTTGAGCTTTATCGAACAAGAGCATATTCAACAATCTTTGGTGCGCATACCGGGTGCTTGGATTAGTCGTGGTAATGGTCAGGAACATCTCACTGCGATTCGCTCTCCAGTATTAACTGGAGCTGGCGGATGTGGCGCATTTTTTATCGCAGAAGACGGAATTTCACTCAGAGCCCCAGGGTTTTGCAATGCTAACCAATTATTCGATGCCAATAGTGAACAAGCCGCAAGTATTGAGGTTCTGCGCGGCCCAAACAGCACATTGTATGGAACAAACGCGGTGCACGGAGTTCTCAATATTCTCTCTGCAGATGCCTTTAACCAATCCTCCAGCTATGTTGCTCTTGATGCCGGCCCGCACAATTATTTACGCAGTAAGTTTAGTCTAGCAACTCAGGAAGATCAGCATGCATTTGCGGCTTATGGCAATGTCACTCGAGACAATGGATACAAAGATGACAGTGGTTTTGAGCAGCAGAAAATCAACTTGATACACCAATATCAACAGGGAAAATTACGTACTAAAAGTATGCTCGCCCTAAGTAACCTAAATCAGCAAACTGCAGGATTTATTCAAGGTTTTGAAGCTTATAAAGATGACGAATTAAAACAGCAAAACCCCAATCCTGAGGCCTATAGGGATGCCAAATCGCTGCGCGCGTATAGTAAAATCGAATATGTAGTTGATGATGATACGCGTTTTAGTCTCACGCCTTACATTCGCTGGAATGAAATGCAATTTTTGCAGCATTTCTTCCCCTGGCAACCCGTTGAGGACAACACTCATAAGAGTATCGGATTACAAGCCCAGTACAATAAAACCTACCAGGACGTGCGCCTGACATCTGGATTTGACTGGGACTATACCGTCGGCGAACTACAAGAAACTCAGGCTGAAGATTTTTCCCCTACCTTGCCTGCGGGACAACATTACGACTACCGTGTGAAGGCCAGTATTTATTCACCGTTTGCTCAGGTTAATTGGCAGATCATGGATGGAACGCAAATAATCGCTGGACTGCGTTATGAGCACACAGATTATGATTACGACAATGAGCTCTCCGATGGCAGCGCTTGTGGGCCAGAAGTAGAAGGTTGCAGGTTTAGCCGGCCAAGCGACCAAGTGATCAGCTACAAAGAATGGTCGTCAAAACTGGCTGTTAATCATCAATACTCAGCAGACCATGTTCTTTATGGGCAACTTTCTCGGGGTTATCGCGCACCTCAAGTTACTGAGTTATTTCGCCTACAAGCAGGACAAACAAGTGCAGATTTAAAGGCTGAAACAATCAATTCTCTGGAAATGGGATTACGTGGCCAATGGCATAACATTTTTTATGACATTAGCGCATTCGCTATGAAAAAACACAATTTCATTTTCCAGGATAGCGACAGACAAAACATCAGCAATGGCAAAACCACTCATCGGGGAGCTGAGTTTGCAGTTAAGTATGATTTTGCTGAGAATTTTTATCTGGCCCTTGCTGGCACTCTGGCAACGCATAAATACGCTAACGAATTGACTCTAAGTCGCGAGAATATCCAAGACAATTTCATCGATACTGCTCCTAAACATATGGGCAGTGCGCAACTAGGTTGGATAGCAGAAGCCGGACACAAAGTAGAACTTGAATGGGTCAAAATGGCGAGCTACTTCCTTGACCCTGCAAACAGTGCTGAATACTCAGGACATAGTGTCATTAACCTTAGAACTTCATTTCCACTCAGTGAAAAACTGACGCTCAGCGCCAGGGTGTTAAATCTAAGTGACCAAAATTACGCCGAACGAGCTGACTTTGCCTTTGGCAACTACCGTTATTTTGTTGGTGAACCCAGGTCACTTTTTGCCGGAATCAAATATCAGTTCTGACTGAATATATCGACCTATACCCATGCTACAGGGGATTACTCACCACTACCGGGGAAAATCATTGCGCCACTGGTAAAATCGCCACCAAAAGTGGCGTGAGCAATGGTAACTTGAGTAATTGCTGATTCAAGTAGCGCTGGACTGAGATCCCCAAGTGGATGAATAAATGCCGACCAAATTATGTCATTAGACACTGCATAACGTGCATCCAGAGCACTATGGAAGTTCGCTTCAAGAACTGTCAATAACATCGCATCGTCAACATTTTTGACTTCGGTAATGGGCGACACTAAACGCATCCTGTCGGCATTCACATCAAAAACAAGTACCAGAGGAAAACCCTTAAATGTAAAGTTGACCACATTACCTTCCTGGGCCACATTTTCACCCACTTCAAGTATTTTGTTGATCATAAGTTCCGGAGTCATAAGAGATACAGTGTCGGCTTGGGCAAATATATTTGTCGAACACAGAAACAATATTATTATCAAAATTTGTCGCATTGAATATTCCTTTATTGAGTAACTAGATAACGGATGCACTGCTACTATCAGCATAAGTGTTTTCGGCGTTTTTGGAAACAGTCATCATTTAATCTCCGTTACTTCGACAAGATACCTTCATTTTTCTAGATGACTCAATCTATCAGCTTCGAAATATACCTAAATAACCGGAGCTCGGGTTAAATAAGCTCGAAATCCAGGGTATATCAGATATCAGGCAAGACGAAGGACCAATATCTCATTATAATCGATTATATATTGATTAGTTGCAGCCCTTAATTGCCATGACTACCACTTCCCGACTTTTGCCCGAATGGGCTCCACAAGAGGCGATTATATTAGCCTGGCCAGATAGCAAAACTGACTGGCAACCCTGGCTTCACGACGTTCGCGAAGTATACATTGAAATTATTTCAGCGATTAATCGAGGGGGAACGGGCGTATTATTGTTGATCCGAGAGGGCGAAATCGCCATATTTCGCAAACTGGTCGCGGATAACGCCCAGGTGATATTGATAAGGGCTGATTACAACGATACCTGGGTACGGGATTATGCTTATCTTACTTGCAGCAACGGCAAGGGCATGCAGCCAATAGAATTTGTATTTAATGGTTGGGGTAATAAATTTAATGCCGACAAAGACAATCTAATTAATCGCCAAATATTGGCAAATTTATGTGAGTTACCTTTGCAATCTTTTGACTATGTGGTCGAAGGGGGCGCCTTGGAGATAGATCAGCATGGACAATTATTATCTACTCAATTTTGTTTAAGCAATCCACAGCGTAATGGCGATATGTCTCTGGCAGAATATCGAGATTTATTCAAAACATCTCTTGGTGCAACACGAATCAGCATTTTCGAATGGGGGCATTTACAAGGTGATGACACTGATGGGCATATTGATACCCTGGTACGTTTTACCCCAGATAATGGCTTACTCATCCAATCAGCATATAATCGACCAAAGGATATTCACTATAAGGGATTGGCAGCGTTGGTTCGGGAATGCCAATCTGCTTTTCCCGAACATCAAATTTACCAGTTGCCTCTACCCAATATACTCAATCAAGATGGAGAGCGGCTTCCAGCCTCTTATGCCAACTTTCTTATTAATAACCAACAAGTTTTATGCCCTACTTACAATGAACCCGAGGATAGCCAAGCCCTTGCTATCCTGGCATCGGCTTACCCCAGTCATAAGATAGTGGCGGTCAATTGCCTGGCATTAATTCAACAATTTGGTAGTTTGCACTGCATCAGTATGCAAGTCCCTGCCGGTACTCTAAAGAGCGAAGTACATAAGCAATTTAAACATGGAGTCTCACTAATATGAGCCGACAAAAATTAAAAGTAGCGGTGGTGCAACAAGCCGTAGCTAATGACGACAAACACGCAAACTGGCAGCGTAGCGCCCAACAGGTCACTGAGTTGGCTGAGCAGGGCTGTGAACTTGTGATGTTGCAAGAGTTACATAGCACTTTGTATTTCTGCCAACAGGAAAACACCGATTTTTTTGATCTGGCAGAGCCTATACCCGGTCCTGCTACTGATTTTTTTGCTGAACTCGCGGCGCGTTTAAATATTGTATTAATTACTTCGTTATTTGAAAAACGCGGTTCGGGGCTGTATCACAATACTGCCGTTGTGTTTGATCGTAAACAGGGCATGGTCGGCAAGTATCGTAAGATGCACATCCCTG
>JBLHNW010000135.1:0-8761 GCA_047622205.1 Paraglaciecola sp. | reverse complement strand
CCCTAAGGTTATATCGCCAAAATTATCTAAAACATAATTTGTGGCGTCTGGCTAAGTAGTCGAAACTGCTTTGCCCCGAAGCGAGGGCGCATTATAGAGATCACAAACAACAGTGCAACACTTTATTGTGAATTTGTTTCTAAGCGCGTAGTAATTGAACAAAGCGAACTTAAAACCAGCGTTTTGTAATGAATATGGCGACACATCTTGATAAAATCAGCTAAATCCCACCCCCGAGTAATGAATCACTATGAGTATCCGCAGTTACAAAAACATCCTCCCCGCGTTAGATAAGTCTTGTTACGTTGATGAGTCAGCCGTGTTAGTCGGTGATATCACCTGTGCAGAAGATGTCAGTGTATGGTGCCTTGTTGCAGCACGAGGCGATGTGAATCACATCAAAATTGGCGCGCGGAGTAATATACAAGATGGAACAATATTACATGTAACACGTAAGAGTGAAGCAAACCCGGCGGGCTACCCCCTTATCATTGGTGAAGATGTGACGATTGGACATAAATGCATGCTGCATGGGTGTACATTGGGAAATCGCATTCTGGTTGGAATGGGTGCCATCATCATGGATGGTGCTGTTGTAAAAGATGATGTTTTTATTGGCGGTGGTAGCTTAGTGCCTCCGAATAAAGTATTGGAAAGTGGCTATCTGTACGTTGGCAGCCCAGTTAAACAAGCCAGAAAGCTTCATGACAGTGAACAAGCCTTTCTGAAACAATCGGCTAGTAATTATGTAGTGTTGAAGAATGAATATTTAGCTGAATATTGAAAACGGATTTAATACTCAGAAATGATTATACCCAGTAACCTAGGTATATAACTATAATTGTTCACGCAGCGCGTCAATGACAGGCTCTATATTTGGCTTAACACCACGCCAGATATAGAAGCTTTCGGCCGCTTGACCAACTAACATGCCTAAGCCATCACTAACTTGCAGTGTATTATTGCACTGCAAAGCCCATTGCATAAAGCTGGTTGCCTTATCTTTGTATGCCATGTCGTAGATATACTGTACGTGCCTAAAAACCTTGTCATCTATTGCAGGTAAATCGTCGGTCATACTGGAAGAGGTTGAATTGATGATAAGGTCAATTCCGACATGGGGCACCGCGTCCAAGCCTATGCCATAAATATCACCATGGGCTGAAAAAATATCGGCCAACTCTAAGGCCTTACTTGAGGTTCTATTAGCAATACATATTTTCGAAACACCGGCTGCAAACAAAGATCCCACGACGCCGCGCGCCGCGCCGCCAGACCCTAGAAGCAAAACACTGAGTCCGTCTAGGGCACCAAACTGTCTACGCAAGTCTTCTACCAAACCTTGTCCATCAGTGGTGTCACCCAGAATATTTCCATTTTCCAATACCATTAGGGTATTAACCGAGCCTGCTTCTTTGGCCCTAATCGTCAACTGATCTGCGAAATTAAACGCATCCAATTTAAATGGTGCAGTCACGTTTGCACCACTCGCGCCGTCGGCGAAGAACTGTTTAATGGCAGTGTCAAATTCTTCGACAGCAGGCTGAATGATGCAGTAATCCAGATCTTGCAATGTTTGCTTGGCAAACAAACCATGAATAAATGGCGATTTACTATGTAAAATTGGATTACCAAATACTGCAAATTTATCCGTCACTTTAACCACTCTCTAGGCTTTAAATAATTATTATACAGATCAGCCTCTGCACTATCAGGTTGTGGGTGATAATTATATTCCCATCTGGCTAAAGGCGGCATAGACATCAAAATGGATTCAGTCCGCCCACCTGTTTGCAAACCAAACAGGGTGCCTCTGTCGTATACCAAGTTAAATTCAACGTAACGACCCCGACGATATAATTGAAAGTCACGTTGTTGCTGTGTAAAACTCAATTCTTTACGCTTCTCAACAATTGGTATGTATGCATCTAAAAAACCATTGCCTACCGCTTGCATAAACTCAAAACTTCTATCGAAACCCCATTCATTTAAATCATCAAAAAATAGGCCTCCCACACCACGAGTTTCATCGCGATGCTTAAGATAAAAATAGTCATCACACCACTTTTTGTATTTTGGATAGACTTCTTCACCAAATGGCAAACACAGCCCTTTGGCTACTTTATGCCAATGTTGTACATCTTCTTTAAGGGGATAAAAAGGAGTTAGATCGAAACCGCCGCCAAACCACCAAATTGGAGTTTCTCCTTCCTTTTCGGCAATGAAAAACCGTACATTGGCATGTGAGGTAGGTATGTGTGGACTTTTTGGGTGAATAACCAGCGACACACCTACTGCTTGAAAAGTACGTCCAACCAATTCAGGTCTTGTTGCGGTGGCTGAAGCTGGTAATTTACCACCAAAAACATGTGAAAAATTAACACCACCTTGTTCAATCACATGACCATTAGTCAGTACACGAGTCCGACCTCCACCGCCCAACTCACGCTTCCAGTTATCTTCAATAAAACGACCTTTCCCATCGGCTAATTCTAGCGTCTGACAAATATTATCTTGAAGCTTAAGCAGAAATTTTTTTACTAATTCGATATCTGGTACTGCGTATTTATTCATTGATTAACTTGCTCTAATAATTTGACCCGTTAGACCGTTACGTATCTCACTCGGCCTATCTCTGCCACCGACATCACCTTCCACTAACAGAACCTTATCGGCAAATTGGTGAACGACCTCATCAGCAGTTTTGGCAGGCTCAACACCTGCCACATTGGCGCTGGTAGAAACTAAAGGCTTACCTGCCCATTCACAAAGTTGCTGCACAACAGGATGTTGACTGACCCTAACCGCAATTAGCTTACTGTCGCCAGTGATCCAACCTGGGGCCTTGACAGAAGCTGGCAATAACCAGGTTATTGGCCCTGGCCAACTCGAAAAAATTCCGGTTCGCTTGTCCATTGGAATAGACTTATCGTCGATGTAAGGCAGCAATTGGGAATAGGTTCTTGCAACCAAAATCAATCCTTTATCTACCGAACGGTTTTTTAATGCAAGTAGGTGCTGCACTGCTTGCTCATTATCTGGATCACACCCTAAGCCAAAAACGGCCTCGGTAGGGTACGCAATCACCTCACCATTTTTCAGAGCAGCCAGAAAAGATTCTTGTTCATGCTCCACTTCTTTTCCTAAATTCACATTTCACCTACTGATTAGTCTGTTTTCAGCTCGATTCTTGGTTTCGCATCAACCGCCGTATCGAGTTCTGGCGCGCAAAATAACACGCGAGAAGAAGCAATACCTTGATCAACCAAATAGCGTTTTAGATTAGTTTGACGGTCCGTACCGAACCCCTTCAACTGCGTCACTTGTTCCGCTGTTGGTACTGTATTTTCACTGGCACCAATATCAGCCAATGTAGACATAGCACAGGTTTTTAATTGCAATTCTGGTTTATCTTGCATTAATAATAGGAGTTGAGCGAGGTACTGCTGATTCGCTTCGTTTAAGCTTGATTGCGCAGGCTCTAATATAAGTGGCTCAAACCTCACTTTAAGTAGGTATTCGGCTCCAGATATGGCGACAGACACAACTTGAGCATAAGGCACAAATGTCGTCATTAAATAATCTTTGGCATGTGACATTGCGGCCTTTTTCACAATTATGCCCAAAAAGCTTTCCATCCCAAAACGTGGATCAGAAATATCACCGCGAATAGGAACGTTGAGATCAATATTTCCTTGGTCATCTTTCAACATATTCAACGCAACGTTTAGCGGCATAGCCTTACCTTCTTTTATGGTACCTTGCTCAAATTCATCAGCGCTAGACATTTCCAAGCCACGTAAAAACAAGTTCTTTTCACCACTCAATTCATTATCAGCAACATTTATCTCAAAGCTAATATCCAGCTGACCACTCTTCATTTCAAAGCCCAACGCATCTTTCACATAGGGTGAAACTGAGGGCAAACTGACTTCATTTATCTTACCGTTGAAATCGGCATTTAATTTTTCAGCAAAAGGGGACACATAACCATTTACCGCAATTTGTAGATATTCTACGTCTTTGGCTACCAGTTCAAATGGGCTTTTTAAGCTTGTATTTGCACTATCAAAAGGTCCAGCCTGGAGGGTTTCTATAATAATTTTTTTGGAAAAAGCTGGAGATACACTGGCATCATTAACATTGATAAGAGCCTCATCTAACAGTACAAATTTTTGTAGCGACATCACCAGGGCTTGCTCAGTTGCTTGTGGCTCTTCGGCGCTTGGTGATGAAACTGCCGCTGTATCATCCGCCTTTGCATTAGCTTCTGTATCAATCACTTCTGGTTCCGCAGCCTGCAGAGACGAGGTGTCAACTAAACCAGCAATACTCTTGTCTTCATTTACATTTACATCAGTCTGTAGGCCTGCCAACGATACTGTGTTCACTGACAGCGCCTTATCAACAAACTTAATATCAGATACTAATAACTGTTCAATCCTTACCAGAGGAGAAGAGTTACCTGCTTGTTTGTTGTTTGACAGTTGCAATGACTCAACACTGACCTCGTCAATTGCAATGTTGGGCTGCATATCCAGTAGTTTAAGTTGCGTGGTCAAATCAATTTTTTGCCAATTCACGAGACTATTGCCCGATGTGTCGAGGGCCAGATTACCGCCTTCAAGCAGGGTAACCACATTTGCAGAAAGGCTGTTGATTGCACCTTGAGGTGCGACCTCCATGCTAAGATCAGTCAAGGTTATCACGTCTTTTTGACCCTCAACTATCCATGGTTGATAAGCTAAGCTCAAATTGTCTATGCTAAGTACGATTTGCTCACTTAATACATTAATTGCTTGCTGGGTTACCGCTAGATTAGCTGCACCATTTAACGCCAAATCACCGGATATCTGTGCGCCCGCCTCAGCAAGCAAAGGGCTAATGGAGCTCAGAGCAAGTTGCTCTAAAGAAAATTTACTGTTTACTTGCCCAATACCAGCCTTTATAGCCAGGGATGAACTAACATTCAAAGGAGCACCATTTACCTTCGCTAAGAGTGATAATTCAAGAGTTTGTTCATCTTCGCTGAGCAGCACATTAGATAGTGAGAAATCATCCACCAGCACCTGTTGTTGCACGCCGTCAATATAAGCATCTACAAGAAAATTCGAAATCTGTAACTCAGATAAAATCACCGCAAAGTCTGTTTTTGATGTAACGGCGTCTTCGACAACAGCCTCATCTTGGACTGCCACGTCACTGGCTAAGTCAATGCCCGCAGCCACAAGAGTCTCTGGTGTTTTTTCTACTCGAAGAGTGACATCTTTAAATGAAAACTCTGAAATATACAGTTGTTTAAATACCAAACGATGCAGATGAACACTAATTTCAGCGTCTTCAACAGTGAGTGCCTGCACATTATTAATATCAACTAAACTAAGCTCATCAATTGATAATGTTGAAGTAAACGGATTAAATCGAACAGAGCTGTTTTCACCTAACGATACCCCCAAGTCTTGCAAGGCGGGCTTTGTAAAATAGTGCACGGCATAGGGTGAAAAAGCCCAAATTATAATATAAATAGCTAAAACCAAAATAACAAAATATTTGACCAAGGTGCGCAATAGTTTTAGTACAGAACTGTGATTTTTAGAGGTCATTATGAATATCGATAATTAGCTTAAAGTTATATATTGCCATTTAACATCTATCATTCTTATTAGTGGCAAAATATTTTGCGGTTAAGGTATGGGCATTTTATGCTGGCAGTGCTTCTGAGGACACTGCAAATGAGTTTCTTTACTGCTGGTTTTCTGAAGCATAATAGGCCATTCACAAACGGGGCAACTCAGCTCAACAGGGGGTAAATTCACTACATATTTGCACTGGGGGTAATTATCACACGCATAGAAAAACTTGCCAAATTTATTCGTGCGTTTCAACAATCGTCCTTGCTTGCAACTTGGACAAGATGTCGCTATTTGTTCTTTTTGCTTATTGATGCTTTCAATGTACTCGCAACTTGGAAAGTCACTACAACCAATAAACAAGCCATAGCGGCCTTTCTTAATTTCTAACAACGATGAACAACTAGGGCAGGCAGAACCATCAATGGATTTGACTGTGGAAGTTTCATTGTCGTGTAAGGGTTTTGTATAGTCACATTGAGGATATTGACTGCAACCAATAAACGCACCTGATTTTCCGCGTCTGACTCCAAGTGCGGCATTACACTTTGGGCACAGACCAAAAGCCTGCTGCAATGCATGTTCGTTAGCATTAAATAGGGAATGATCGATTTTAGACACAGACTTGCCTGTCACTTGATGTTGGGGCCTTAACTAAAGCCATGTGAATTAAACTGAATTCAAGAAAATTAGTGCAGCGGACCCTCTGGTTCATCAAATAACAGGTCTTCCATTTGTGCGTAAGCATTTTCTTTACCTGGCACGTTGAACAACACCATCAACACTACCCACTTCATGTCTTCCAAACAAAATTCTTTTGAGTCAATTTCCATTACTCGATCAATAACCATTTCCCGGGTAGCGGAATCCAGCACATTAATTTGTTCAAGAAACATTAAGAAGCCACGGCATTCCACATCCAGACGCATTTCTTCATCTTGGGTATAAATACGCGTGACATATGATGTTGCACCCTTAACCAGATAGGGATTGATGTCTGTTTCTTGCAGCGCAGCCAGTTTTTCGAGCCAAGATAAGGCTTTATATATTTCATCATGATGAAAACCTGCGCGCACTAATTCCTCGGTTAGCTCATCTTGGTCAACGCGAATTTCAGTTTCGCTATGAATGAAATTTTCAAACAGATACATGAGGATATCGAACATACTATTTTTACCCCAATTTAAGATAACCGCCTGGAACAGCTGTTACTAAACCACGCAACTCATATTCTAATAATCGTGACATCACTTGAGAAACCGGTATGCCGCTGCGCTCAGCCACCACATCTAATGGAGTGACTTCAAAATCTACACTATCTAACAAAAGGTCAGATGCCAAGCTTTGTGTCGTATTTATTTGTAGTTTTTTTTCACCCTTAGGCTTTTGCCAGATATCAAGGTTCTGAAATTCTTCATTAATGTCAGCAACTGACTCCACCAGCTTGGCTCCCTGCTTAATCAGATAGTGACAGCCCTTAGACAAAGGATTGTGAATATTCCCCGGCACGGCAAATACCTCTCTATCTTGCTCTAGAGCATATCGCGCGGTAATCAGCGAGCCGCTTTTTATCGCCGCTTCAATAATCAGTGTGCCAACTGACAAGCCGCTGATAATACGGTTTCGCCTAGGAAAATTGTCTGGTCTAACGGGTGTTCCAGGTGCGAATTCAGATATTAGTGTGCCATTGTTTTCTATTATCTGGGTGGCAAGTTCCCCATGTCTGCGCGGGTAAATTTGATCAATGCCAGTGCCGAGCACCGCTATGGTTGTGCCTCCCGCCATCAATGCTCCCTGGTGCGATAAACCATCAATTCCCATGGCTAAACCGCTGGTAACTGTCCATCCACACTGAACCAATGAGCGAGCGAAATGTTTAGCGTTTTCTTTACCACTTGCAGTTGGGTTACGACTGCCTACTATGGCTATCTGCGTAGATGACAATAGTTTCTTGTTCCCGCATCCGTATAAAAGTATGGGAGGTCTTGCTATCTCATTAAGTAAGATAGGGTAAAAAGGATCGCAGGGTGGAACTAGAAATCTATTTGGCCCTTTAGCCAGCCAATCCAAACTTCGCTTGATGTACTCTTTATTGGGATGACAGATAACGTGTATTTGTGACTCGCTAAATCCGAATGACTTAAGTTTTTCCCCTTTTGCAAAAACAATTTCGTCAATACAAATTTCTAATGAGGTCAGCATTTTGGATAAATTGGCAGCTCCAAAACGCGGTATTTGAGCCAACAACAACCACTTAGTTAACTCTGAAGCATCGATGCTTCCTTCCTGATAATGCACTTCCTTTTGCATTGTTCACTCCTGTTAGATATCGCCCAAAATGTTATGGTTTTGCGACAATTGCTCCCTTGCGTATAATTTTAGCCGATCGTGTAATAAGTGCATAACTGGCTTTTTCAAATACCTTAAACACTACTAACTCACCAACTTTTAGCGCTGGTTGAGTAATCTCGTCATCCACTGAAAAGGCACTACGTAGGTAATTGTTCTCTCCTTCGTAACGAGGTTGTTCACTATCAATAATTTTAGGGCCCTGAGCGTAAATCCCCATAACCGTTCCCGGGGAAACATCACTACCACCTAGATCCAGCACCACTACATTATATTTACCCAATAAGTCATGTTGCTCGAGATCATCAACAATGTATCCTCGTTGCTCATCGGCCGGGCGCAAAGTAATTGTGTCTGGATCAACATCCTTTGTTGGTATCAATTTGTCGCCGCGCTTAACTTCAAAACTTGCTTGTTTTATTTTAACTAAAACTTGTTTATCTAATTTCGATTCAAACGGCTCGGCGTCAGCTAAATGCCTAACCTGAACTCCTAAAAAATTCCCCTCTAAATCATAAATTTCGTTCTGTTGACGTACTACTCGATAACTCTCAGCACGTCCTCTTACGGATTTACTTAAAACTAAATCATCGGTAGCAAAATGAACGGCACCATCTTGGTTACCCAAAATATATGGATGTTTATCATAATTTTCTTGAGTCATGATCATGTCATGCTCTACATAGGCTCTGATAACCGACCATGGGAGAGCAGGAATGGGTTCGGGAGCTTTAAATGTCTTGTCACCGCTGGGCGATATTTTTATCTCTGTTTTTGGAGCT
>JBLHNW010000134.1:0-8778 GCA_047622205.1 Paraglaciecola sp. | reverse complement strand
GGCAACGGTGCTCGGTGTTTTGCACAATTTGTGAAAATGAAAGGGCTGACCAATCGGAATAAGATTGTTGTGGGAACCAAGGCCGGTCGCATGGTTCTTTTTCTTGAGAAAGATGGGCAAGTGACGGTCAATATGGGTGCCCCGAAATTTGAGCCGAACCAGATACCTATTATTGCAAATAAGAAAGAAAATATTTATATACTGCGCGCTCAAGATCAAACTTTTTTTTGTGGTGCAGTTTCAATGGGCAATCCCCATTGTGTTTTACTAGTGGACAATGTAGAAAAAGCAGACGTTGAAACCATAGGACCATTATTGGAACGACATGAGCGCTTTCCTGAGGGAGCAAACATCGGGTTTATGCAAATTGTGAATAGCAGTCATATAAAGCTTCGTGTATATGAACGTGGTTCAGGAGAAACTCTGGCGTGTGGAAGTGGAGCTTGTGCTGCAGTCGCTGTTGGCTACATGCAGAATAGATTAGGTAAAGATGTAAGAGTCGATTTACCTGGTGGAAGTTTAAAAATTCGTTGGCAAGGCAAGGATAACGTGCTAAAGATGACTGGTGCAGCAGAACATATTTTTGATGGACATTTTAATATATGAGTGAAATTGCAGGGCAGCAGAAAAGCAATATTGAACTTGATCCATCCTTCGAAGAAATAGGCACGATTTCGGAGGAACAAGTATCTAATTACTTATTAAGGCATCCACATTTTTTCACACAACACCTCAATTTGCTTGAAAAAATTGTTATTCCTCATGCTCAAAATGGCACGGTGTCGTTGGTTGAGTTGCAAAGTGAGCAATTGAGAAAAAAGGTGCGATTACTCAGCCACAAATTGGGTCAGTTGATCTCTATCGCCAAACAAAACGAACAAATTTATCGAATTTACGCTGACTTAAATTTACGTATATTGAAGTGTAATGATGTGAGCGATCTGCAATTTACTTTGGAAGAAGTATTACAAGACCAGTTGCGCCTATCATCTGTTGCTCTAAAACCCTTTAGCGGTGCTCATGCATTTCCTGAAATCCAACGCAGGCTGTTTATTGAAAAGAGATTTAAAAAGGAACAATTTTTCTTTGGTCGTTTAAGTGATCACGAACGTAAGCTTCTTTTTAGTGATCAGGAAACCCAATCTGTTGCATTACTTCTTCTTGGAAACAATGGCGAGCTGGGAATATTGGCGATAGGCAGCAAAGATGCGGAACACTTCCATCCCGACATGGATACCCTACTGATTACTCAACTGCAGCAATTTCTTAGTATATTATTGCCTAAGTTGCTGACCTATTAGTTATGTTAAAACCAACCTTGCTAGAGTGGTTGGATAAGTATTTCGCTCATTTGAAATATGAACGAAACTTGGCAGCTAAGTCCATTGATAGTTATCAGCGTCAGTTGCATTCTATTGTCCCTCAGTTAGATATTAACAATTGGCAAGATTTACAAAGCAGCCATGTACGCCAAATTTTGAATCATGCACGACGACAAAACTTGAGTCCCAGAAGCATTGCACTGCGATTATCATCACTACGCAGTTTTTGTAGTTACCTTGTCAATCAGAATGTACTCAAAAACAACCCCGCCAAAACCGTACAAGCTCCCAAGCAAGGGCGTCCTTTACCTAAACAGTTAAATGTCGACGAAATGAATCAATTGCTTGATATTAAAGGAGATTCATTGTTGTCTCTTAGAGATAAAGCGATGATGGAACTGACCTACAGTTGTGGATTGCGCTTGGCGGAACTCGCTAATCTCAATATCGATAGTCTACAATCCGATAAGCAATTGAGAGTATTGGGAAAAGGCAATAAAGAAAGAGTATTACCAATTGCTAAAATGGCCTACTCAGCATTACAAGCTTGGTTGAAAGTTCGTTCGACGTTCGTTCAGAATGATGAAAAAGCTCTTTTCTTAAGTAAACAAAAAAGGCGCATAAGCACCAGACAAATTGCCAAGCGTATGAAGGTTTGGGCAACCCGGCAACACGTAGACAGACAAGTTAGTCCACATAAATTACGTCACTCTTTTGCAACTCATATATTAGAATCGAGCGGTGACCTTAGGGGCGTTCAGGAACTACTTGGACATGCGAATTTGTCCACTACACAGATATATACTCATTTAAATTTTCAACATTTGGCGCAGGTATACGACAATGCACATCCTCGAGCTAAAAAAATTAAACAATAAAGGCCTGACCTTTTCAAGAATATATGTTCCTCAATGATTTACTATCGTAAGCTTTCTCCAATACAAGCAATTACCATTGATCTTGATGATACTTTGTATGATAACTTTCCTTATATCATTGCTGCCGAAAAAGCCTTAACCGCTTTTCTACACCTTCACTATCCAGATACACAAGCAACAGATATAGAGTATTGGCGTCAGCAGAAGAACAGGGTATTGCTTTCTCACCCCGAATTCAAAAATGACATCGGGCAACTGCGGAAATCGACTCTACAAAACGGCTTATCAAGTCTGGGTTATAAAGACGCAGAATTGTCAAAGGCCACTGAGGACAGTTTCCAATACTTTTATCAGCAACGAAGTAACTTCTTAGTTGACAAGACTATATGTTCTTTACTCTCTGAACTTGCCGAAACTTTACCTATAGTAGCTATAACTAACGGTAACGTCGATGTAAACAAAATTGGCGTTGGGCAATTTTTTCACGCCTGTTATCAGGCGAGCGTTACACAACCTATGAAACCACACTCTGCAATGTTTAATGCCGCTAGTAAATTTTTGAACATCCCCGCAACAAACATTCTCCATGTGGGTGATAACTTAATGAAGGATGTGGCGGGAGCTATTTCAGCCGGTTATCAGACCGCCTGGTATGCACATGATCGACCGATGAATTTAAATAATGAACGAACTGGGGTATTGCCGCACGTGCAATTAGATTCACTTGAGGAACTCAAATTTTTAATTTAGGAATAACTATTCTTCTTAAAGAACAAAGTACAGTGTGTCAATGTTAGGGTATTAGAGGGCTTTTAACCCATCGCTATTATTATTTGCAATTAATCCTCTAACACATTCTGTTCCATGGTTTCACAGGGGTTCTGACAACAGGGTTTACCCATTATTTTTGCTGGTACTCCTGCTACAGTAACGTGAGCTGGAACACTATTTAGTACAACACTGCCTGCACCAACTTTAGCGCCTCTGCCTACTTCTATGTTACCAAGAATTTTGGCTCCAGCACCGATCATTACTCCTTGACGAATTTTTGGATGACGATCGCCTGACTCATTGCCAGTACCACCGAGTGTCACAGACTGCATAATGGATACATTATTTTCTATTACAGCGGTCTCACCTACTACAATGCCTGTGGCATGATCGAACATGACACCGCGGCCAATTTGAGCAGCAGGGTGGATGTCAACGCCAAATACTTCGGAGTTTCTATTTTGAATAAAAAGAGCCAAATCGCGCCGCCCACTTTGCCACAAAACATGTGCCAGTCGATGCACTTGAATGGCTTGAAAACCCTTGAAATTCAATAATATTGTAAGATAGGATTGGACCGCCGGATCACGAACAAGTACCGCTTCCAGATCGCAAATAGCCGAATCAACTACATCATGGTGCAACAAGTAGGCTTGATCAAAAATTTCCTTTACTGATAAAGTTGGCATCACATTGTCAGCCACCTTGTTAGACAATATAAAACTTAAAGCAGTTTCGAAATTGTGATGGGCCAAAACGCAAGTGTGAGCATAACTTGCCAATAAAGGTTCGCTCTCTGCCAAACTTGCCGCTTCGTTTCTCAATTGTTGCCAAAAATTTCCACTCATTGAATTTACTCTTCCTGCAGGGTAATCAACAGTGTAAACAAGCCATTCATCTTTGACCAATATTGCCTTAGGTTAAAATGATTAAATTGGATATATACACATGCCACCCCAGCCGCTATGAATCCGTCATTTTTGAGGAAGCATGGGTATAAACACAGTATAACTGATATACTTTCGCCACAAATTTTCAGCTGATTTTATTCTCCATGGATGTATCCAGACTTTTAGACGAACTTAACGACAAACAGCGTGATGCCGTAGCGGCAAAGGCCAGCGACATGCTTATCTTAGCTGGAGCAGGCAGCGGTAAAACGCGCGTACTGGTGCATCGCATGGCGTGGCTAATGGAAGTCGAAGGTATCGCCCCATACGGAATTTTGGCCGTCACGTTTACCAATAAAGCAGCCAAAGAAATGCGCGGGCGAGTAGAACAGCTCCAGGGTTCCCCATTACGTAGTATGTGGATTGGTACCTTTCATGGTATAGCTCATCGTTTACTACGCACTCATTATACAGAGGCAAAACTACCGGAAAATTTTCAGATTTTAGATTCCGACGATCAATACCGTTTAGTTCGACGGGTGATAAAGAGTATGAATTTGGATGAGAAGCAGTGGCTGCCAAAACATATCCAGTGGTATATAAACGGCAATAAGGATGAAGGCTTACGACCTGAGCATATAGAAACTCATGGAGATTTTAATCAGCAGAAAATGCGTGAAATTTACCAGGTCTACCAGCAAACTTGTGATCGAGCTGGCTTAGTTGATTTTGCCGAATTATTACTCAGGGCTCATGAGCTTTGGTTGAAAAATCCGCTTATATTGCAGCACTACCAAAAGCGTTTTAGAGCTATTCTGGTTGATGAATTTCAGGACACTAATAACATTCAATATGCCTGGCTAAGACTATTGGCTTGTGACAGTAACAATATGATTATTGTTGGTGATGATGACCAATCTATTTATGGTTGGCGTGGTGCAAATGTGGAAAATATTCAACATTTTTTGCGTGATTATCCTCTCGCTAAAACTGTACGCTTGGAGCAAAACTATCGCTCTACAGGCAATATTTTAAGAGCGGCTAACGCAGTGATTGATAACAATCAAGGCCGCTTAGGCAAGGAGCTTTGGACCGATGATGTCGATGGAGAATTAATATCATTGTACTCAGGTTTTAATGAACTGGACGAAGCACGATTTAGTGTCTCACGCATCAAAGACTGGCGAGATAAGGGATATCCATTGTCTGATTGCGCCATTTTATATCGCAACAATGCTCAATCTCGGGTGTTAGAAGAAGCCTTACTTCAAGAATCCGTGGCTTATAGAATATATGGAGGCTTACGATTTTTTGAACGTAAAGAAATTCGTGATGCCTTGGGTTATTTGCGGATCATAAATCAGCAAATAGATGATGCTGCATTTGAAAGAGTGGTGAACACACCAACAAGAGGGATTGGCGACAAAACTCTGGCTCAGGTGCGCGAGCAAGCTAAAGTAACTGAACAATCAATGTGGCAAGCGTCATTGTCCATTCTCAGCGAAAAACGTTTATCTGGAAGAGCCGCAAATGCATTACAGGCGTTTATCAATATCATTCTACAACTACAAGTGGATGTTGCTGAGCTCAGTCTCGAAGATCAAGCTGATCATGTGATTAAGCACTCTGGTTTGTATGCCATGTACAAAGCGGAGAAAGGTGAAAAAGCACAAGCCCGAATTGAAAACCTGGAAGAGCTCGTAACGGCATGTAAGCAATTTTCAGCTCCAGAAGAAGCCGAGAATATGACTCCGATGTCAGCATTTTTAGCCCACGCTTCCCTCGAAGCTGGCGAATCTCAGGCAGACATCCATCAGGACGCTGTACAAATGATGACAATACATTCTGCCAAGGGGCTTGAGTTTCCCTTAGTTATACTAGCTGGTGTTGAAGAGGGGATGTTCCCTAGCCAAATGAGCAATGAAGAACCCGGAAAAATAGAAGAAGAACGCCGCCTTTGTTATGTCGGTATGACCAGGGCCATGCAGAAGCTGTATATAACCTATGCCGAAAGCCGTCGATTATATGGTCAAGATAAATACCACACGCCTTCACGGTTTATTAAAGAAATTCCCAGTGACTGCATTGAAGAAGTCCGTTTAAGAACAACAGTTTCAAGGCCAATACAAAATAGGTTTCAACCTATAACTTCACACACAGCCTTCGAATCTACAGGATTTCAACTAGGTGAGAGGGTATCTCATCCAAAGTTTGCTGAAGGTACTATACTGAACTACGAGGGAAGTGGGGAACATGCGCGGGTGCAAGTTAACTTTGATGGATTTGGCAGTAAGTGGTTAGTGCTATCTTTCGCCAAACTTAGTAAGGTCTAGATATATACTCATGACACATCAAAATGACGGATTCAGAGTGACTGGGGGCATGGATATAAGTTCCTAGCAATTATAGTAAGCTGCTATATTTATTTTTAACGAATGATATTGAAGTCATGCAAGGCTTAGTGACTAAAGCTAAGCTCAAGGCTGTCTGTGCGACGAGTCTGACAGAAGCTAGGCATATTTTTCATCTTCCGCACCGGAGGAATTTTTGTGCGCGATCGTAGATTATAGCCTGCCCGATGCACCAAACGGCGAAGCAATAGATTTTACCATTGAGTCATACCTGCCTGCTATAGTCGTTACTGGTCACATGGATGAAGAAACCAGAACAGCTATCCTTGCGAAAAACGTTGTAGATTACATCACTAAAGAAAATACCCAAGTGTATGAGTATCTCAGTCGATTATTGAGTCGCTTAGAAAAGAATAAAAAGGTGGCTGTTCTAGTCGTTGACGATTCACGTGTTGGTCGAAACACCATGGTTTCACTGCTTAGAAGGCATAATTTATTACCTTTGAAGTAAATGATGGACAGCAAGGTTTGGATGCACTAAGACGCTACCCAAACATCAAACTGGCGATAATCGATGAGAACATGCCGATTATGTCAGGATTTGAAATGGTCTCTGAGTTACGTCGCATCTATAAGAAGGAAGACTTGGGCGTCATTGGCATTTCGGCCGATACTAGCTCAGGTTTGTCCGCGCGTTTTATCAAGTCTGGGGCCACCGATTATTTGCACAAGCCCTATTGCCATGAAGAATTTTTCTGCCGAATTATGCAGAATGTCGAAAACCTGGAGAATATTGAAGCCATTAGACGAGCGGCGAACTCCGATTACCTTACCGGACTAACCAATAGACGACATTTTTTTAGTCGGATTAGTGCCAGCCAAAGACTCAAGCCGAAACAACAATGTCTGATGATAATCGATGTCGATCATTTCAAAGCTGTGAATGACAAGTATGGCCATGCCGGTGGCGACTACACTTTGAAACAGATTGCCAAGTTGGTCGCCCTGTGGTTTGGTGCATACAACGCCGCACGATTTGGTGGCGAAGAATTCTGTGTGCATATGTCCAACCTTTCACTCAGTGAAGCATATGAATTAGCAGAAAAATTTCGTCAGGAAATGGCTAAAAGAACATTGTTATTTGAGGACAACGAATTTGCCTGCACAGTCAGCATTGGTTTAACTGCAATGAGTCATGACGGCATTGATCAGATGCTACGTATTGCCGATCAGTATCTATTTAGAGCCAAAAATTCTAATCGGAACGTGGTTACACAAGATCCTACTTAACACGCAGTTTTCTTTGTCGTATATAATCTCGAAATGAATCGAAACTAAATAACGCAAGTGCCAGCCATACGAACATGAAGGTTACTACACGCGCCTCACTCATGGGTTCACCATAGATAAATATTGCTAAAAGAAACATAATGCTCGGCCCAATATATTGGAAGAAACCTAGGGTAGAATACTTTATTCGCCTGGCCGCGCCAGTAAAGCAAAGTAGAGGTGCCGTAGTCACCACACCAGCCAATAATAATAATGTGTTTATACCCATTTCATTACTAAACAAATTACTCCCTTCACCAGCAAACCACAGCCAGTAAACAAGCGCAAATGGCAACATCATTGCCGTTTCGAGCAAAAGACCAGGCAAAGAATCTACCGCAACTTGTTTTCGTAACAAACCATATACACCAAAACTTGCCGCCAAAGTCAGTGCTATCCATGGGACCTGACCAAAAGTAACGATCAAAATGACGACCCCCAGAAGAGCCAGTATTACCGCTACCTTTTGCAATGTTCGCAATTGCTCGCCTAGAAAAATTCGACCTAGGAAAACATTGAGTAAAGGATTGATGTAATAACCCAAACTAGCGTCAAGTAATTTGTTGTTATTGACTGCCCAAATAAATAACAACCAATTAACTGCCAACAAAACGCCTGATAACAGTAGTATGGATAAAACTCTCCGATTTGTTAATGCACTTCGCACCTTCGGCATATGCCCTGTAAGCAGGACGAGCAAAACCAACACAACCATCGACCAAATAACTCTGTGCATTAATATTTCAAGTGCTGGCATATCACTAAGCAACTTGAAATAAATGGGCGCCACGCCCCACATACTGTATGCCGCAAGTGCAAGAAAAACACCGGATTTAACCGACTTATCTAGCATATTCTGTCCATTAATTTCGGTTCACAAAAAGATGGCGAGTTTGGAGGATGACGACTCCAAAAGCAATAGCACCTACTGAGGCATAATCTTTACCCTACTTGGGTATAAACAACTAAATAGAGCATTCTTACATTTCCTGAACCGGCAAGATTTTAAGCATGTAACTGGGAGTAAATTACTCGTAGTGTTGTCATCAATGACTTCTTAACATTTGGCCAAAATATCGAAATACTATCTACTTGTCCCTGCTGACAATATGATTCCAGACGTGTGGCCAAATCAATAAGAGGCTCTGAGTTTACTTTATTAGCTAGTGCCACCAGCTTGCGGGTATTGAGTAAGATCTTAGTAGTATCATCCTCAGTGACTGCCACATCGGTGACT
>JBLHNW010000133.1:0-8824 GCA_047622205.1 Paraglaciecola sp. | reverse complement strand
CAAAACTACCATATAAATTTCCAATAACATCACATTTTTGCTCAACTTTAACGATAGTGTTTTTATCTAAGCTCTCTTTTTTAAGTGAGTCAATTGCACTATTAACAACGTCAATAAGTTGCATACGCTTTTTATTACGCATTGGCTCTGAGCCATACGTGTACGCCAATTCAAGTAGTCTTTCCATTTTGGTTGTTACTTCTGCAACACTTTCAGTTGTGACTTTAAGAAAATACTGAAATTCATCTTTGTCAATTATCTCACCTTTATTTACTTTAAGAGTATCAGAAATAAAAGATGCAACAGATGCAAGATGCCCCATAGGAGTACGTAATTCATGATTAATAAGTGAAAACATATTATCTCGTAGTGCCTTATAACTTGCCCTATCAAGCTCGTCTTTAATATGTAGACAAAACATATTTTCATTTTGAAATATTACAGTGTGGTTGTCATTTTCAATCTGTTCAATCATTTTTAACTTTATGTCTTTTACCTCATTGGTTTTACTCTTATGTATTTCGGCCGCCTCTTTCATAACAGTGTTATCTACAATTTGGTTATCAACAACAATACCTTCGAAGCGTGATTTTTCTAAATTACTAAAAGTCACTTTACCACTTAGATCAAATATCACGATGCCATCGCGGAGTTGTGATAAAAGTTTAATAAATAAATCATTCATAGTTATCACCTTTTAAGAGGGCCTTACATTGAAGACTAACTATATTTTTAATTTTATCAAAAGGAATGGGTTTTGTGAAAAGAGGCAGCTCTTTTGGTAAACCGCCCTCTTGATCAATATCTGCTTTTGATAATCCTGAAACAGCCAAAATAATCATGTTGTTAAATGACTCCATTTTAATTAGAGTTTTCAACATTTTAATACCATTTATATTTGGCATTTTAATATCTGTAATAACAATATCCGGTTTCCATGCACCTATTTGTATTAACCCTTCAAAACCATCTGTTGCTGTTGCTAAAATAACAGGCAAATTCCAACCTTCAATTGACATTGTGTATAACCGAATTAAGTCATAGTCATCTTCGATGACTAAAATACGTATTAGTCTTTGCTCTGCAGGGGCTTTTACCTCTTTCTTAAATTGAGCCTTAAGCCTTTCAATTTCCGCCACATTAAAACGGCGGTGCCCCCCCGGAGTCTTCCAAGCCTTTAACACTCCTGATTCTGACCAAAGTTGTATCGTGCGTGTTGTAACGCCCAACAAATTAGCCGCTTGCTTGGATGTAATGTACCTTCCATCTAAATCTATTGTTTGATTCACTTAATTCACTTCCGAATTTTCTGACTTTTCTGACTTTTCTGACTTTTCTGACTTTTCTGACTTTTCTGACTTTTCTGACTATAGGTTAAAAAAATATAATAATCAAATTATTGAAAACTAAAACGAACAAAAAAGGCAGTGATAGACGGCGTAGAGGCTTTTGCTTATATACTTGAGACTAGTACTAGGTTCAAAATTATTTTCAAGTAAAATATAAGTGCTATATTTGTAGAATAATGAGAGATGCTGAATGATATAAATAGAACTGGAGAATTATGATTTATATAAATGTTCACAGCGACTAAATGGTCGTTTGTAGTGGCATAGTTAATTTGGCCACCTAATAAGAGATGTTATGATTGATTTCATAGCAGCATTAGGTGCAAAGATGACAAAAAGAAAACGTCCAACATTTAGTCCAGAATTTAGATTAGAAACAGCTCAGTTAGTCGTTGACCAGGGTTATACCCATCAAGACGCTGCGAAGGCCATGGGAGTGGGTAATTCCACGCTCAGTAAATAGGTTAAACAGTTACGGGAGGAGCGTGCAGGTAAGTCACCTGCGGCTATGCCCATGACGCCAGAGCAGTTGGAAATTCGTGAGCTAAAGAAACGAATTGAGCGGATTGAACTGGAGAAAGAAATTTTAAAAAAGGCTACGGCTCTGTTGATGTCCGACTCCCTGAACAGTTCTCGTTAATCAAGAAACTCAATCAGAGCCAGCCTAAACGTTACCCTGTACCTTGTTGTGTGAGGTATTTGAGGTGCACCGCAGCACCTATAAATACTGGTTAGCGAGGAATGGCGCTAAGTCGTTATCGTGCTGGTAGGCTAAAGAAAGAGTTGGAGTTAGTCAGTTGTCAGCTTCCTAAGCATGCTTATAAAAAAGCCGCTAAGGAGCACGTAGAGATACCCAATTTGTTGGACAGACAATGTGCTGTGACCGAACCTGACTTAGTGTGGTGTGGCGATGTGACATATATTTGGACGGGCAATCGTTGGGCCTATTTGGCTGTTGTGATGGACTTATTTGCCAGGACACCTGTGGGTTGGGCCATGTCGTTGTCACCAGACAGTCAATTCACTATGCAGGCGCTGACAATGGCCTACGAGCGACGAGACAAGCCTAAAGGCGTGATATTTCATTGTGATCAGGGCAGTCATTATACGAGTAGAAAGTTTCGACAATTGATTTGGCGTTAGCAGTTAACGCCAAGCATGAGTCCCAGAGGGAATTGCTGGGATAACGGTCCCATGGAGCGATTCTTTAGAAGTTTAAAAACGGAATGGATACCAACAACAGGTTACCGAAATTTTACGGAAGCTAAGCAGTACATAACGAATTATATAATTGGCTATTACAGCCAGACCAGGCCACATCAGTATGACGGTGGTTTAAGCCCAAACGAGTCAGAAAGAAGATTCTGGCTTTACTATAAAACCGTGGCCAATATTACTTGACCACTACACTATTTTCTTGAGATATATCATCTAGGTTTCCATCCAAATCGACAAGCGCCTTTGCAAGTGAAGGGCTCGATGCCACTACAAGGTTTAAGTCTTGGAAGCCAGTTGCAAAAGAGGAGTTATTAGCGGCTCGGATAGCAATTGTATTTTGCCTTTGTTCTAGACCCACAAAGATCAAGGATCCAACAACACAAATAAGACCAATTGCCTCGGCGATTTGTCTAGGGAAATTTTTTTTCATATAAAAGCCGATTACCTGTCATTGGGATTAATGTCTAACGCTTATTATCTTGATATAGCAAGATTAT
The DNA here is from genome assembly GCA_047622205.1 of Paraglaciecola sp. Taxonomy (GTDB): domain Bacteria; phylum Pseudomonadota; class Gammaproteobacteria; order Enterobacterales; family Alteromonadaceae; genus Paraglaciecola. The sequence goes on along the minus strand of JBLHNW010000133.1, from coordinate 5,760 downwards.
CTAGCATAAAAGCTAGTGTAAACCTGACAGAAAATATCCGTTTAGAAGGCGCTCGAAGTGTCTAGTCGTAGTTACGCTTCTCGTTCGAACCTGCCCTTTCCAATATGATTTCTTATTACTCTTCTAAATTTTTCGTACCCATATATTGGCAAATTAGTCGTCATACTGGCGCCAACAAAGGTAGTTAATCTGCTAATTTTTTAGAAAAAACGGCCACTAAGGACTCCGTCTCACTTGTTCCTGCCTAACGCGTCATGACTACTCACCCAGTCGCCCGCCAGTACCGCGGCACTTAACGAGAGTTCACCCGCTAAGACGGTAGCCCCAATGATCTCTGCAAGTTTATTAACCTTGCCATCACCATAACAGTCCATCAATTCCAGACATTCTTTTTGGGTAGATAAACCGGTACCCCCGCCATATGTAGCAACAATCAACGAGGGAATGGTGATGGCAATGTAGTAGTTACCGTCTGCATCCACATCAACAAAACTTATCGCAGCTGATGATTCAGCGACATTGGCGGCATCTTGTCCGCAGGCTATAAACATTGCGGTGATGCCGTTGGCTGAATGTGCACCATTGTTAATTGAGCCCGCTAACATGCTACCCACATTAGAGATTTGGCGCATTTTAAATAACATTTCCGCCGACACGCCCAGAGTTTTTTGTAGTAGCTCACTGCTTATCGTGGCTTCAGCAATGACCCGCTTGCCACGACTATTTAAAGTGTTTAGCTGGGAGTGTTTTTTATCAGTGTCCATTGCTCCTGACAAAGTATAACGCTGCATTCCAGGATGTGGATAGTTCGCTTTTATCCACTCACAAGCCGCGAAGCAGGCTTTACCAACCATGTTCTGCCCAGCTGCATCACCAGTGGTAAAGTTAAACCGTAGATAACGCATACGCGCGGCAGCATACTGTTCAATATTGCGTAATTTTCCGACACTTGTGGTGGTCTCGGCCTGCGCTTTGATGTGGCCGAAATTGTCTACGACCCAACGGCCAAACATCAGAGCCTGACGGGCATCTTCGAAAACAAACACCGGGGCACGCTGCATGACATCGTCTACCACTGTAACCTTAACCCCTCCAGCGTCTTTCAGCACACGCATACCACGGTTGTAACTGGCTACCAATGTACCTTCGGTGGTCGCAAGAGGCACATAAAACGCGCCTTTAGCATGTTCTCCGTTGACCAGAAGCGGCCCAGCAAGACCAATTGGCACTTGTGCGACACCGATAAAATTCTCGATATTGCCAGCCGTTTGTTTAGGCTCAAGGGAGTAGTGACTGAGGTGCTCTAAACTTGTACCGGAACGTTCTGTAGCAAATACGCGTCTTTTCTCAGCCATCGTTTCGGTGTAATCATTGACCTTATCCCTTGGAATAGAAGGGGATGATTCACCGCGTTTATCGAATATTTTATCAGGCATTTGATATCACTCTCGTTGCTATGTTACTGGAACAGGCTGATCTACCTTACGTCAATTACTTCAGGTATCTGAGCTAGGTTTCAAGAAGATGTAGTTTATCCAGCACGCCATCCCATTTTGAGGCATCTTCGGGCGGGGCTTTTATCTCAATAATATTTGGCCATATTTCAGCTAATTCAGCATTAAGGCCTGTAAATTCTTGCTGGTCTTGCGGCACGTCTACATCTTCAAATATCGCTTCTACAGGACACTCCGGCACACATAAGGCGCAGTCAATACAAAGGGTCGGGCTAATGACCAAAAAATTTGGCCCTTCAAAGAATGCATCAACCGGGCAAACAGCCACGCAGTCAGTGTATTTGCATTTGATACAATTGTCGGTAACCACAAAGGTCATATAAGTTTATGTCTTGGTGCTGCTTAATATTGCCTAAGATGATACGTACCAGTGCATAAAATACAAGCTAAGCCGTTGACCCTAAAAATAAATATTACTTTTTTGTTCACACCACAGGCCATGCATGGCATAAAATGTCATGATGTGTTGGCAAATTTGCCTGTTGTGTTGTTAAACACAACATTTTTCTAAGAGTACCGGACCATTTTATGCTGCGCTTAACTAATATCAAATTACCGCTGGCCCATGACGAGAACGCGTTGACCGAAGTGGTGCTGGCTAAAATTAAGCGCCCCGCAACACAGTTAAAATCGTGCACTGTGTACAAGCGCGGTTTCGATGCGCGGAATAAAACCGACATTCAATTGATCTACACCCTTGATATCGATGTTGAAAATGAAGCGGCGGTACTGCTAGATTTGTCAAGAGATCTCCATGTGCGACGGTCCCCCGACACCTCATATAAGTTTGTTACCCATGCTCCTAAAGACTTACAAGAACGACCGGTGGTGATTGGCCTGGGTCCTTGTGGCTTGTTCGCCGCATTGTTGCTGGCGCAAATGGGCTTTAAACCTATCGTTCTGGAGCGCGGCAAAGAAGTGCGTGAACGCACCAAAGATACCTTTGGTTTTTGGCGTAAAAAACCCTTGAACACAGAATCCAACGTGCAATTTGGTGAAGGTGGTGCCGGCACTTTCTCAGACGGTAAACTATACAGCCAAGTGAAAGATCGTAAACATTATGGCCGCAAGGTGCTCACGGAGTTTGTTACTGCGGGTGCCCCAGAAGAAATAATGTATGTGAGCAAGCCACATATTGGCACCTTCAAGTTGGTTTCTATGGTCGAAAAGATGCGCGCCAATATTATTGAATTGGGCGGCGAGATCCGCTTTAGTACACGCGTAGACGATGTGCAGATCGAAGATGGACAACTTACAGGTTTGACCCTATCTAACGGCGATAACCTTGCTTGCCGTCATGTGGTGCTGGCCATTGGTCATAGTGCCCGGGATACTTTCCAGATGTTATTCGATCGCAAAGTGTATATTGAAGCCAAACCATTTTCAGTTGGGTTTCGTATTGAGCATGAACAATCGATGATAGACGAGTGCCGCTTCGGCCCAAACGCGGGTAATCCGATACTCGGTTCCGCAGATTATAAACTCGTACATCACTGCAAAAATGGACGCACCGTATACAGTTTTTGTATGTGTCCTGGAGGAACCGTGGTTGCAGCGGCGTCTGAAGAAGGGCGAGTAGTGACGAACGGCATGAGCCAATATTCCAGACATGAGCGCAATGCCAATAGTGCGATTGTGGTCGGTATCACTCCAGAACAAGATTTTCCCGGTCATCCCCTGGCGGGCATTGCTCTGCAACGCAAGTTAGAAGAGCAAGCTTTTGCATTGGGTGGTGAAAATTATGATGCTCCGGCCCAATTGATTGGTGACTTTATGAAAGCCAAACCTTCTGCAGAGTTTGGCGATATTAAACCCTCCTATACCCCCGGTGTGAAGTTAACGGACTTATCAAAGGTATTGCCTGACTATGCAATAGCAGCAATCCGCGAAGCTATCCCTGCTTTTGACCGACAAATCAAAGGTTTCGCTAAAGCCGATGGTTTATTAACCGGGGTCGAAACCCGTACCTCGTCACCGATCAGTATTAAACGTGGCGACGACTATCAGAGCAAGAACACCAAGGGTTTATATCCGGCAGGCGAAGGCGCAGGTTACGCGGGAGGGATCTTATCCGCAGGGATCGACGGTATTAAGGTTGCGGAGGCCCTAGCCTTGGACATGATAGAGCAACTTCAGTTAACCGATAAGTAATAGGATTTCACATTCAATCGGTAAGCCTATTTATATGCTTTGCTGAGAAATCCCAGTGGTCTTTAGTCCCTGGATAGTTCACAAATATACCTAGGTAACTTGGGTATAGTACTAAGCCCTGCCATCCGTCGTGATGCGCACTATCTCACCACAATGCTTACAATGAACAGCATCACTATCATGCCGATTTAGGCCACAAGTCGGACATGCATATTTGACTTTAGCTGGGCGAAAAATAGTTTGGATCAAACGCAAAAATAACGAAATCCCGAAAATCATTATCAGCACTGCTAATATCCGCCCGTCGGTTCCTATTAAAGTAATATCACCAAAACCTGTGGTAGTCAGCGTGGTAATAGTAAAATATAAGGCATCCACATAGTTGGCTATACCCGAATTTTTGCCTTCCTGACTAACCAATACGATGGCTGTGGTTACAAAAATAAAAACCAGTAAGTTAACCACGCTAAAAATGACTTCTTCGTTAGCCCGCACGAAGCTGGATTGCTGCCGTAAGGCTTTAATAACATGATAAGAACGTAATAAACGTAAGGCACGTGCAATACGCAAGAAACTGAAATTCGCAGCCAATGTGGGTATCAATAGCGAAACAATAACGATCAAATCAGCCAAACCAACAGGATGGAAAATATCGCGAAGGCGACGTTTACTTATGAATGAACGTGCAACAAATTCCAATAGATAAACAATCCCGATACTAATCTCTAGCCAACGCATTTCGTGCATATAGTGAAAAAATGTCGAAATAATAAAGTACATTAAGGTTAAGGCATCAAAGCCCAATAAACCCCAACGAAATCTAATCGCAGCTTTATTACTACTGTTGTATAAATCGTCAATTTGCTGATGCATGGATTGAAATAGATTAAGTTCAGTCGTTTTTTTGTTCGTCATTTTACAATTATTCACTTGTTGTTATTTCCCGACCGTTAGAGGGAAAATCCATAGAATCAGGAAAAGCATACCTGTCTACCAGTCATATTTTATGTACATTTTCTTTAAGTTTAGTCATTCCAAAGGACAAGCCGGCTAATTTAATTGATTTTTTTTGATTCCGAAACTCAAATAATATCACCCGCTGCCAACATTGTTATAAATAGCGTGAAACCAGACACTTAACGATGAACTTACCCAATAATATATCTTGTACTGGCAAGCTAATTAGCCCTCAAATAAACCGAGAGGCCAAATATTCACGAACTAAGAACTTGCTTTTATTGCAATAGAACTATTTAATTAATCCTGCGATTAATTAAATAGTTCTATTACTTGTGACAGATAAGATGCAAAATAAAATGCGAGGTCGGCCTGTTGATCCCCAAGCGCAAGAGATTCAGAAGCTCAAACTGATTAGCGCAGCCAATAGCCTACTAAACAGCAAAACCTACAAGACCATTACAATCCGCGAAATCGCGCAACTTGCGGGTACGAAATCGGCGATGATCAGTTACTATTTTGGTCATAAGCAAGGGCTATTTCAGGCGATGATCACGCATATTCACCAGTCGCAACCGGATGTGTTTAGCCATATTCAGCAAGCTGAAAAACCGCTCAAGGTCTTTATCGACCATGTATTGCACATGGCAGGTGATAACCCTGGTTTGGTACGATTTATCCATGATGAAATTTTAAACGAGCAGTCACCCCTGAGCGAAAGCTTTATCAACGCGCTGCCTAAGGCTATTAGTATTTTTCTGCCACAGCTAATCAAACAAGAGATAGACAAGGGGCACTTTAGGGCCGACCTGAACCCTAAATATGCTGCGTTTTCGCTAATGGTGATGATCATGAGTCCTTTTGTTATCGCCCCAATTCGTGAACAAGTCTGGCAAATATCTTTGCATGAAATCACACAGCCTACTTGGGCAGAACACATATATAATTTATTTATTTCCGGCTGCAGCCAGTAAAAGAGAGAACAACATGACTATAAACAAGAAACGTCGGATTTTGCTTCCAGCAATCGCCGGAATCGGTTTGCTCGTTGCCATCCTGATCATTGTATTGCAACCGGGAGTCGAACATTTGAACCAGCAGCGCCGGGCGACACCCGTCAGCACTATCAGTGCTCAAA
>JBLHNW010000132.1:0-8874 GCA_047622205.1 Paraglaciecola sp. | reverse complement strand
CTAGCCAAAGGCGCAACACGTTCCCTGCGCTTGTCTCCTCCAGCGTTCAGATATAAGTTAACCCAGTTAGCGCGTCAGGCCAACAAAGTCATTGTACTCCCCGAGGGTGAAGAACCAAGAACAATCAAAGCTGCGGCCATATGTGCTGAGCGCGGCATTGCCCAATGCGTTTTACTTGGTAACAGAGAGGAGATTTTACGTATAGCGGAACAACAAGGTGTTGAGCTTCCTCAAGGCGTGCAGATCATGCAACCACAAGATATACGTCATAAATACGTAGTCCCGATGCTTGAGTTGCGCAAACACAAAGGACTAACCGAAGTTGTTGCCCATGAGCAGATGCGAGATAACGTTGTTTTGGCCACGATGATGCTTAAACAGGGAGACGTGGATGGCTTGGTGTCTGGAGCCGTAAATACTACCGCCAATACTATCCGCCCTGCCCTGCAATTGATTAAAACAGCCCCGGGGGCGTCTCTGGTCTCGTCGATATTTTTTATGTTATTACCTGAACAGGTTCTGGTGTATGGAGACTGCGCAATTAATCCTGATCCTAATGCTGAACAACTGGCTGATATTGCTATTCAATCAGCCGACTCAGCTATAGCCTTTGGTATTGCCCCCAAAGTTGCCATGATTAGCTACAGCACCGGAGACTCTGGCACCGGTTCCGGCGTTGATAAAGTTAAACTGGCAACCAAAATTGCCCAACAAAAACGTCCGGATTTACTAATTGATGGACCTTTGCAATACGATGCTGCCGTGATGGAAAACGTTGCTAGAAAAAAAGCGCCAAACAGTCTGGTTGCCGGAAAAGCCACAGTGTTTATTTTTCCTGACCTCAATACTGGCAATACTACGTACAAAGCAGTACAACGTAGCGCAGATCTCGTCAGTATCGGCCCTATGCTGCAAGGTATGGGCAAACCGGTCAATGATTTAAGCCGAGGGGCTCTTGTCGACGATATTGTCTTCACTATCGCTCTGACGGCGATTCAGGCGACGCAGTTAACCTAAGTGATTTCCAACTAGTGCACACGACCTAAGACAATGCCTAATTGCATAATTAAGAAACATGGGGATATACCCATGTTTCCTCCTAATCTGCTTGTGTCATAAGGAGGTAGCGTAGGTATATACGATTTAGTTTTATACTTTGACATTGAAAGTGACGGGCATGCCCACATAATTGCTTATACTAAAACGTATTCTGGTGTTTTATCCGCTTTACCTGCATAGCGCTATTGCTTAGAATCCCCCACAAAATTCTTATTGGAGATATTAATGTCTGAAACAAGACACGTTAAATTGCTTATTCTAGGTTCTGGCCCTGCCGGTTATGCGGCCGCCGTATATGCTGCGCGTGCCAATTTGAATCCAGTGTTATTAACTGGCATTCAACAAGGTGGACAGTTAACCACCACTACCGAAGTGGAAAATTGGCCCGGTGACCCGGAAGGATTGACTGGTCCTGATTTAATGGTGCGGATGCAAAAACATGCGGAAAAATTCGATACCGAGATTATCTTTGACCATATCAATAAAACTGATCTGTCCAAGCGCCCTTTTACCCTAACCGGTGATCAAGGAACTTATACCTGCGACGCTCTTATTATTGCAACCGGTGCTTCAGCAAAATATCTGGGCATGGAGTCAGAAACCGCGTTTATGGGTAAAGGTGTATCCGCATGTGCGACATGTGACGGTTTTTTCTATCGCAATCAAAAGGTTGCCGTAGTTGGTGGTGGTAATACCGCAGTTGAAGAAGCTCTATACTTGTCTAATATTGCTTCAGAAGTACATGTTGTTCATAGACGTGATAGTTTTCGAAGTGAAAAAATTCTAGCTGACCGTTTAATGGACAAAGCGACAAATGGCAACGTTACCCTGCATCTCAATAAGACTCTTGATGAAGTGCTAGGTGATCAAATGGGTGTTACCGGCATTCGTATAAAAGAAACGTCTTCTGATGCCACCAATCAACTCGATTTAATGGGCGTATTTATAGCCATCGGCCATCAACCTAATACCGGTATTTTTGAAGGTGAGCTTGAAATGAAAGATGGCTACATCAAAGTTCAAAGTGGTAATGAGGGCAATGCAACACAAACTAGCGTAGAAGGTGTATTTGCCGCTGGTGACGTCAGTGATCACATATACCGCCAGGCAATCACTTCTGCAGGCACAGGTTGTATGGCGGCTCTGGATGCAGAAAAATATCTGGATGCTTTAGCTTAATAGTAGTTAAGCAGCTTTAAATACTTCTAAAATAATGAAACTAAAGGCCTCACATGAGGCCTTTTTTATGATGTTCACTTAGTCTAAATCGCTTTAAACTCCCGCTGAAAAGCACATTATGAGGTAACATGGGTACATACCATGCTAGAACTATATAAATTAGATCATAGAATAACTTTTCCTGCACCAGAAAATGCTCTGGAGGAACCGAGTGGTTTGCTTGCTTTCGGTGGTGACTTATCCGTTGAAAGACTTTTATTTGCCTACTCTCACGGAATCTTTCCGTGGTACAGCGAAGGTGAACCAATTTTATGGTGGTCACCTGAACCAAGAGGGATATTGCCACTCGAACAATTTAGCTGCAGTAAGAGTTTACAAAAATTTATTCGTAAAACCCAATTATGTGTCACTCTTAATTATGCCTTTAATGACGTTATTCAAGCCTGCGCCAATATCCCCAGAGACGATGCGGGAACCTGGATTAGCAAAAAAATGATAAGCGCTTATCAGGAGTTGCATCAAGAAGGCCACGCACAATCTGTAGAGGTTTGGAATAATGGGCAGTTGGTTGGCGGACTTTATGGTGTCACTGTCGGCAAGGTATTTTGTGGCGAATCTATGTTTCACCGCACTACAAACGCGTCTAAACTAGCAATGTATTATTTAGTCGAACATCTGAAGGCGCTGGGTGCTGGTTTTATTGATTGCCAGTTACAAAACCCCCATCTCGCCAGTCTAGGCTGTGTAACAATATCCAGAAAAGAATTCCTGGAGAAACTAGCCCAGTTCAGGCTGATAGAATTCAAACAAGATAGCTGGCAACCGATGGTGCTGAAAGGGAATTTATGAAATTTGGTATAACCCAGCAATTCCCCTGTAGTTACTTAGCAGGTATGGACGAACAATTATTAGTGTTTGCAGACTCAGACAATCCCAGAGAAGATCAATATGAGTTATTGATCGGGGCGGGGTTCAGGCGCAGCGGCGAACAAATTTATCGGCCACACTGCCCTGCATGCGATGCCTGTCAGTCCCTGCGCATTCCTGTAGAATTATTTCTTCCTTCAAAAAGCCAAAAACGTATTTTACGTCGTAATCAAGATATCCAGGTGAGTATCGGCAACGCTGATAATGACGATTATTACCCACTATATGAGCAGTACATCAATCAGCGTCATGATGACGGCAGTATGTACCCTGCGACACCACAGCAGTATCAAAGCTTTGTTACCAGTAAATGGACTAAACCGCTTTTTATCGAGTTTCACTTATTGGATAAACTTGTTGCAGTCGCTGTAACTGATAACTTAAGTCAATCATTGTCAGCTTTATATACTTTTTTTGCCCCAGGCTTAGCCGACCGTTCAATAGGTAAACTTGCAATACTTCAACAGATAACCATGGCGAGGCATCTAAAAAAGAAATATCTTTATCTCGGTTATCAGATAGATGACTGCAAAAAAATGAACTATAAAGCTGATTTTTATCCCCATGAACGATTTTTTACCGATAAATGGCGACTAATTAGAAAAAAAGTCGGGTAATGCTTTACACTCGCCACCTTATTGGGCAAAATCTGCGCGGCATTTTTAGCACTTATTATTATATAGAGGTAACAGAGTTACATGGCGAAAGAAGATTGTATTGAAATGGAAGGAACTGTGTTGGATACCCTTCCAAATACCATGTTTCGGGTCGAATTAGAAAACGGTCACGTTGTTACTGCGCATATTTCAGGAAAAATGCGTAAAAATTACATTCGCATTTTAACTGGTGACAAAGTCACATGCGAAATGACGCCATATGACTTAAGCAAGGGCCGTATCATTTATCGCGCCCGTTAAGTAAAACTTAGCGAATAATTAAAAAAAGCCCGGTGTTAGGAAACTAACACCGGGCTTTTTAGTGATCTACTTTAATGTGTTTATATCCGTCATAATTGAAACTGCAGTCCTGTTGACTGGGTTACCAATGATTCTGGATATATTATTTCTACTAAGCTTCTGATTTCTCTTTGGTAAAAGCTTTAAATTCGAAGCTCAAATCATCACCTTTGAGCTTAATTTTGACATTTCCTCCTTTGCTTAACTCACCAAATAACAACTCATTTGCCAATTCTTTTTTGACGTATTGCTGCATGGTGCGTGCCATAGGCCTGGCGCCCATATTTTTATCGTAGCCTTTTTCAGCCAGCCACTCTCTAGCCTGATTTGTCACCTCTAGAGAGACACCTTTAGCATCAAGCAGAACCTCTAACTCAACAATGAACTTATCCACCACCTGTAAAATAACATCTTGATTTAAGTGATTAAACCAGACAATAGCATCAAGCCTATTGCGAAATTCAGGTGCAAAGGTTTTATTGATTTCCGTCATCGCATTGCTACTAGTATCTTGTTGCTTAAAACCTATCGACTTTCGGATTGTCTCTTGCACACCAGCATTGGTGGTCATCACCAACACGACATTACGGAAATCAACTTTTCGTCCGTTGTTGTCAGTCAGACGACCATGATCCATCACTTGCAACAATATATTATAGATATCGCTATGTGCCTTCTCAACTTCATCAAGTAATACCACGGAGTAAGGATTTTTGATTACTGCATCTGTAAGCAAACCACCTTGGTCAAATCCAACATAACCTGGAGGCGCACCGATTAACCGGCTTACTGCATGACGTTCCATGTATTCAGACATGTCGAAACGGAGTAGTTCCACGCCCATTATTTTTGCTAATTGTTGCGTCACTTCGGTTTTTCCGACCCCAGTAGGTCCGGCGAATATGAAACTGCCAATAGGCTTAGTTTCGTTACCTAGACCTGAACGTGACAGACGTATGGCGTCAGTGAGAGTGGCAATTGCTTCATCTTGACCAAACACAACTAATTTTAGATCTCTATCGAGATTTCTGAGCACTTCTTTGTCGCTTGAAGAAACTGATTTTTCAGGAATTCGTGCGATTTTAGAGATAACTAACTCAATGTCAGATACACCAATGGTTTTTTTACGTTTTGAAGGTGCCAATAGACGTTGACTAGCCCCCGCTTCATCCATCACATCAATCGCTTTATCAGGTAGGTGACGTTCATTAATGTATTTGGCTGACAACTCTGCAGCAGCGCGTATTGCTGTGCTGGTAAAGCGTACACTATGGTGTTTTTCATAACGCGACTTAAGGCCCATTAAAATTTTCGTGGTATCGCTGACTGATGGCTCTATTACATCGACTTTTTGGAAACGCCTTGCAAGTGCTCGATCTTTTTCAAAAATACCCTGATATTCCTGGTAGGTAGTTGAACCTATACACCTAAGTTCGCCGCTACTTAATTTTGGCTTAAGCAGATTGGATGCATCCATCACCCCCCCTGACGCAGCCCCTGCACCGATAATGGTGTGGATCTCATCAATAAACAGAATGGCATCGGGATCAGCACTTAACTCATTGAGAATGCCTTTTAGACGCTTCTCGAAGTCGCCACGATATTTGGTGCCAGCCAGTAATGCCCCCAAATCTAAAGAATAGACAGTGGCAGAAGCAATGACCTCAGGCACTTCTTCTTGCACTATCCGATACGCCAGGCCTTCAGCAATCGCTGTTTTACCAACTCCTGCTTCACCTACTAATAAAGGATTATTTTTACGCCTACGGCATAATATTTGAATACTGCGTTCTAATTCAGAATCACGGCCGATTAAGGGATCGATCTTACCCAGTTTGGCATATTCATTAAGGTTGGTTGAATATTTGTCAAGCATTGAGGCACTAGCCTCCTGCTCGGCACCTGCACCTTCAGTTTCTGCATTATCTGGAGATAATCCGTCGTCATTCTTGGATACGCCATGAGAGATAAAATTAACGACATCCAAGCGTGTCACATCGGCTTTTTTCAAAATATATACCGCTTGCGATTCTTGCTCACTGAAAATGGCGACCAAGACGTTGGCACCCGTTACTTCTTCTTTACCCGAAGATTGAACATGGAACACTGCTCGTTGTAAAACTCGCTGAAAACCGAGTGTTGGTTGGGTTTCCCGTTCATTATTTAAATCGTCAAGCAGTAACGGAGTGGTGTCCTTAACAAAATCCGTCAATTCAGATTTTATCGAGTCTATATTCGCTCCACATGCATTTAACGCTTCGATAGCGGTTTTATTGTCAAGCAGCGCGAGCAACAAATGTTCTACCGTCATAAACTCATGTTTATGCTCTCTGGCAAAAATAAACGCTTCGTTTAATGTTTGCTCTAAATCTTTATTTAACATCTTATTGTCCTCTCACAATGCTTATACCTGTTCCATCGAACACATCAGCGGATGCTGATGTTTTTTCGCGTACTGAGTCACTTGCATGACTTTGGTTTCTGCAATCTCTGCTGTATATATGCCACAAACTGCTCTCCCACGATAGTGTACAGTCAACATTATTTGATTTGCTTTTTCCAAATCTAAATTAAAAAAGCGGATGAGTACTTCTACTACAAAGTCCATCGGCGTGTAATCGTCATTATTAATCAACACTTTGTACATTGGCGGAGGTGCTAATTTCTTTTTTACCGCGTCAATCTGTTTTTCATGATCAATATTAATATTGTTATCAGTACTCATAATTTAAAACTTGTGCTCTTAAATCAACGAATAATACTGCATTTTCGAAATTTGCAGTTTTATTACAATTCAACAAAATTTGAAATTTGCCTTGACAAAAACGGGTTAAAAAATCTACATTTTATATGTCGCTTTGTTTTTATCGGCAAAATGACTGTCTCTACAAAGTATTGTGGGGTCAAAGTTATGTCAGTTCAAGGGATTAAAAGGAAGCAGATGTATGGCAGTCGGCAAAGTAAAATGGTTCAATAACGCAAAAGGCTTTGGTTTTATCGTTCCGGATGACGGTGGAGAGGATATATTCGCGCATTACTCCACAATCCAAATGGAGGGCTATCGCTCTCTCAAGGCGGGGCAAGAGGTTAAGTATGATATTCAGCAAGGGCCAAAAGGCTTACATGCTGAAAACATTGATTTCAATGGTGAGCCTGAAAGGTAAAATATTAAGCAAAAAAAAAGCAGACCCAAAGGTCTGCTTTTTTCTAAACTAAATTACTCGTCGTTGACGAGAAATCAAGATCTTACTAACTAGGCTGATGCCAATGCGTCATTTAATGTCGCACTTGGACGCATAGCTTGGCTAACCATTTTATCGTCTGGGTAATAATAACCACCAATATCTGCTGGCTTGCTTTGCGAGCTATCAATTTCAGCAAGAATTTTTTGTTCATTTTCCCGTAACGTGGCAAGTAATGGTTTGAAGCCTGCTGCCAATTCTGCATCCTCAGTTTGTTCAGTAAGTTCCTCAGCCCAATACATCGCAAGGTAGAAATGACTTCCGCGATTATCTAATTTTCCAGCTTTACGTTGCGGCGATTTACCCGAACTTAACAGTTTCTCCGTAGCTTTATCGAGTGCAACGGCCAATATTTTCGCTTTGCTATTATCAGTTTTTATCGCCAAATCTTCTAATGAGACTGTCAAAGCGAGGAATTCTCCCAATGAATCCCAACGTAAGTGTCCTTCTTCAACAAATTGCTGCACATGTTTGGGGGCCGAACCACCTGCTCCGGTTTCAAACAAGCCACCACCAGCCATTAAGGGCACAATTGATAACATTTTTGCACTAGTACCTAATTCAATAATCGGAAATAAATCAGTCAAATAATCGCGCAATACATTACCGGTAACAGAAATGGTGTCCATTCCACGTATGGCGCGTTCCATAGTGTAGCGAATTGCCCGAACTGGCGACATAATTGTTATATCCAGCCCCGTAGTGTCGTGATCCTGCAAATACAATTCTACTTTTTTGATTAACTGCGCATCATGGGCACGTTCATCATCTAACCAAAATACTGCAGGCATACCTGAATGACGTGCGCGGTTCACTGCTAATTTGACCCAATCGCGAATAGGAGCATCTTTGACCTGACACATACGCCAAATATCTCCCTCCTCAACTTGATGCTCAATCAACACATTTTCATCCTGGTCAATAATTTTGACAGAACCGTCAGCACTCATTTCGAATGTTTTATCATGAGAACCGTATTCTTCAGCCTTTTGCGCCATTAAGCCGACGTTTGGCACTGTGCCCATTGTCGTTGGATCAAATGCACCATGAGTTTTGCAGAAATTTATCACTTCCTGGTAAATCGTCGCATAGGTACTTTCCGGGATCGCTGCTTTGGTGTCATGCTCTCTGCCATCTGGTCCCCACATACGACCAGAACCGCGAATCATGGCTGGCATAGAGGCATCTACAATTACGTCACTGGGAACATGTAAGTTTGAAATTCCTTTGTCGGAGTTAACCATGGCAATTGGCGGACGGTTTGCGTAACAAGCATTTATATCGCGTTCAATTTCAGAACGTTGAGACTCAGGCAATTTTGAGATTTTGTCGTAAACACTTCCCAAGCCGTTGTTCGGATTAACTCCGAGCTTGTCAAACAACGCAGAGTGTTTATTAAACAGATCTTTATAAAAAACTTTTACACAATGTCCAAAAACAATAGGGTGAGACACTTTCATCATTGTCGCTTTGACGTGCAGTGAAAACAGTATGTTGGTTTCTTTGGCGTC
>JBLHNW010000131.1:0-8881 GCA_047622205.1 Paraglaciecola sp. | reverse complement strand
AACATTGAAAAAAGGACCGCTGAAGATAAATATAAAGTAATTAGTTGAAACAAGGGAGATTCATGCGTGTAAACAACTAAATCTCTTGCTGGCTTTTAAGTGAAACAGGGGCAAAGCTCTACGTGAAGTTACTGGTTGGTAATTAACAAATAGCCATCAGTTTTAAGCTGTCGGTTATCAGTAAATTCTAATTCAAGCCTCGCTATTTAGTGTTTTTTTGTGGTAAAAACGAATAAGATAAAATGAAAGATAAACAGTTAAGGATTTTAATTGATTTAAAACCAACACCTTGGAGATTATTGCACCAGGTGTCAATGGTTTTAATATTTAAAATTAAATTATATTTACTGAACTGCCGAAGAAGTCGCTTCATCTACTAAATACAAAATAGATTGATAAGGTATGCCACTGTGGTGTGATAAACCTATCTCGCAGGTTCGACTATTACTGAACCCTCGGGTGCAATTATCCGGTATTTGTTCTTTTAATGGTTCCATCGCTGCCTTATTTAGTTCTGGTGTAGTAAAACCTTTATCTCCCGCCCAACCACAGCATTGAATATGTTCAGGCACAATCACTTTAGTCGCACAAGCATTAACGAGTTCAAACATACTCTTTTCTAGGCCCATTAGCCTTGAACTACAGGTAACATGAAGCATCACCGTTTCGTTGATAGGAGAAAAGCTTAAATGTTCAAGTAAGTACTTAAGTACAAAGCCTGTGGGCTCTAATATTTCTAATGGTTGGGTTAACTGTTCAATACTACGTTTAGCACAGGGACTGGTATCCATTAAAATTGGCCATTTACCTTGTTCGCTTGCTCGCCAAAGTACCTCTTCTAACTGTTGACTCTTTTGTTCTGCCAATGCTGTCATTCCTTTGCTGTCGTAAGGCATGCCACAACATTGTTCAGATAACTCCTTAGGAATAATAATTTCAAAACCTGCTTTTTTGATCAACGATATTGTCACTTCGGTGAGAGGGCGTTGGTCTTTATTGTCTGCCTGTTGTCCCATGGTTCGACTGGCGCACGACGGCATGTACACGACTTTTCTATTGTTCTTGGCATTGATATTTGTATCTATTTTGTTATTTAGAAGCTTGTGTTTGTTTGCGGTCGGTATTTCTGGCATCCAAATTGGAGTTCTCCCTCCGCTAAGATGACGAAGTCCTTTCATCACCTTGCCAACCGAATTTTCACCGACCACTTTCTGAGCTATTTCATTTGTTCTAAGGCCGACATTGACTATTTTGCTTGTTATGGTGAAGTGATTCGCAGTCCAGCGGGCGATAGGCGTATATTTCTGGTACTTGGAAGTACGCAATTTCTTTACAAGATCGCCTGTATTAATACCAACAGGGCACCGTTCTGCACATAAACCAGTGGCAGCACAGGTGTCGATACCTTGGTATTCAAATACCTTCTGTAACGCTTGTAAATTAGATGTTTGTCCTGATTCTTCGCGGCTTTTAATCTCTCGATATAGAACAATTCGTTGACGTGGAGACAAGGAAAGCGTCCGGGAAGGGCATACTGGTTCACAAAATCCACACTCTATACAACGGTCGATCAGATCGTCTGCTTTGGGCATAGGTTTGAGGTTTTTGAGGTGTGATTCTGGATCATCATTGATAATCACCCCGGGGTTTAATATGCCACGGGGGTCAAACAATGCTTTGATCTGTTGCATAAGGGCATATCCATCTTTACCCCATTCAAGCTCTACATAAGGAGCCATATTACGACCCGTTCCATGTTCAGCTTTTAAAGACCCTTGATATTTAATGGCTACTAATTCAGCTACCGCATCCATAAAATCACCGTAACGCTTTATTTCATCAGCAGAGTCAAAACTCTGGGTGAATACAAAGTGAAGGTTACCTTCAAGTGCATGGCCGAAAATAATAGCTTCATTATAATGGAATTGATCAAATAGTTGCTGCAAATCACGTACACCAGCAGCCAAATTCTTTATTGGAAATGCAACGTCTTCAATGATCACACTTGTGCCAACTTCCCGAACAGCGCCAACTGCCGGAAACATTCCTTTACGAATACCCCACAAAGTAGCAACTGTTTGTTCATCATTGGTAAATGCGATAGATTCAAGCACAGTAAAATCAGAGATTGTCTGCATAACGGTGGCGCATTGTTGATCTAAGGTTGTTTGGTCGCTAGCACGAGATTCAATTAGCAGGGTACCTGCTTCTAAATCTAAGTTCGCAATAAACGCTGGCATACCGGCTTTATCAGCGACGGAATGCATCGCACGTCCATCCATCATCTCAACCGCAGAGACAGGGTCTTTGGCTAAAGCAGTAACTGCAAGGCTGGCTTCTTCAATATCCTTAAAAACAATTAATGCAGAAGCTTTATAAGGATGTTCAATGACTGTGTTGTAGGTGATCTCAGCAATGAATCCTAATGTGCCTTCGGAGCCGATCATCAAATGTTTTATCACTTCAATCGGATCGGAATAGTCAACTAAAGCATTAAGTG
Source organism: Paraglaciecola sp. (assembly GCA_047622205.1). Lineage (GTDB taxonomy): Bacteria > Pseudomonadota > Gammaproteobacteria > Enterobacterales > Alteromonadaceae > Paraglaciecola. The sequence continues at coordinate 6,381 of JBLHNW010000131.1, read as the reverse complement.
AATAACCTGTTGTATTTTTCAGGCGATATTTATGGCGAATGCGTTGTGCTAATTCACTATTATTTTTTACATCTTTAGATAAAGATTCGATTCCTGATATTAGTGCGGGTTGTTTGTCTTTAAAGGCTACGATACTAACGTCACTGGTCGTATCAAGTAGAGTTCCGTCGGCAAAAACTAATTTCATGCTATCTACTGTACGGTAAGAATTTTGCGCCGTACCACAGCACATGCCACTGGCATTGTTAGCTGCTATTCCACCAATTTTACAAGTACTGATAGAAGCGGGATCGGGACCAATTTTACGTCCATATGGTGCTAGATATTTATTCGCATCTGCACCAATCACTCCTGGTTGTAGGGTGATTTTATGGCCGTCATCTTGGATACTGTGGCCACGCCAATCATCACTCAGGGTGATCAATACAGAATCTGATACAGCTTGCCCTGATAGGCTGGTCCCGGCAGCACGAAATGTGCAGGGAATTTTGTCGTCTGCACATGCTTTAATTGTAAAAATTAATTCATCTAAATTTTTTAATCGGATTACCATTTTAGGAATTAAGCGATAAAAACTCGCATCTGTACCGTATGCTAGACATTGTGCATCTCCGGTAAAAATTTGGTTGTTATCAAGTTGTTTCAACAACCTATTTTCTAGTTTATGGTAATTGTGCTTCATTACATATCCTCAATTAAAACAACTAACAATTGGCTTGGGCCATGCGCACCATAGGCTAGTGTTTGTTGTATGTCTGCTGTTTTGGAGGGACCGGAAACTAGTACTACATTTGTTGGCATATTATCCTGCCATGCTTTTACTATCATGAGTTCAGAAAAGTTGCTGACAATAGTTGATCGCTTTATTAGTGCAATGTGACTTGGCGGTACTAAGGAAAGTGATCTTGGTTCAAAAACGTCCGGCCATAACACTAATGTACCGGTATCTGCGATACCTGCACTACAATGTGTGATTCCAACGTCAATATCATTAAACAATATTGACTGCCACTCTTTGATATCACGATCAAATATTTGTGTCTCAAAGGGGCCGGTAACCTGCACAAGATTTTTATGAAAATCTCCGGCAGTGCCTAATGCAATACGTTTGAATTTTTTACTTAATAATATTTTTTCAAGCACTTCGTTTAAAGTATCTTGTTTGGTTGAGATGACTTCTGCATGGCTAGCGGACAAACCAGCAATAAAGCGTTGCCTTAACAACTTCTGATCATTACTGTGCCATGGTTTGTAGGTTATGGTTTCCATTTCTTTTGCAGTAGGTTTTGCATCACGAAGACGAGTTAGAATCGCATTTCTAGAGCTACTCATGATTTCTCTCCTTGTTTACGTTCTTTGATTAATTGGTGCAATGTTTTGTCCGATGGTTTTGGAGCTGTACGACATTGAGTCCATGGCCCTAATTTATTTGGCATAAGCGCTTTCATTTTCGTGGCTGTCCATGTGCCCGTATGATAGAGAGTAGGGTGTGAGGCTGCAAAAGCAAACCCTTTCATCGCCATTAATTCGATTTTACTAGATGCAGCTGCTTGACCCCTTATTGCTTCAATATCGGGTTTTGGGGGGTTTTTGGCTTCATTACGTAAACGTTGTAGCATTTCTGGTATAGGGATCCGTACTGGGCATACTTCGCCACAGGCACCACATAAACTTGAAGCGGTGACTAAATCTTTAGTTTTATCTAATCCCAACATATGTGGGGAAATTATTTTACCAATAGGTCCAGGGTAAACTGTACCGTAGGCGTGACCACCAATACGAGTATAAACAGGGCAGTGATTCATACAAGCACCACAACGGATACATTGTAGCGTTTTACGCATTTCCTCATCCTGGAATGCCTGCGAACGACCATTATCAATTAATACCAAATGGACTTCTTCGGGGCCATCTAATTCACCTTCACGACGGGGTGATGTGATCATATTGAAGTAAGTTGTAATTGGTAGTCCGATTGCAGAGCGAGTAAGGGCACTTAATAACGGAGGAACATCAGTTAAAAGTTCCACCACCTTTTCAATGCCGGTAATAGCAATATGTACATTTGGAATAGTGGTGCACATCCGCCCGTTACCTTCATTTTCAACTAAACATAGCGTACCCGTCTCTGCAACCGCAAAATTTACCCCAGATAAACCAATTTCAGCATTCTGAAACTTTTGGCGCAAACGGTTACGACCCGTTAAGATAAGTTCATCAACATCAATGGTCGGTGTGAAGTTATCGAGGTGTTTTTCGAATGTATCACTGACTTCTTGTATATTTTTATGAATGGCGGGCATAATAATATGTGACGGTTTATCACCATCGAGCTGAACAATATATTCCCCCATATCACTTTCTAAACATTCAATGTCAAGCTTTGCCATTTCGTGATTTAGTTCAATTTCTTCACTTACCATCGATTTTCCTTTAATAATGCATTTTGCATGATGGTGTTTTGAAATATCGGCAATAATACTATTCGCTTGCTCTGGATCTTCAGCCCAGTGAACTTGAATGCCATTACGAATACAATTGCTTTCCAGTTGTTCAAGTAAATCTGGTAGTTTACTCAGGCAACGCTGACGGATTGCTTCTGACAAATCACGAATGTTTTTTTCTTCTTCTGGGTCAGAAAAAGCTTTTTTCCGTTTATCTATTAAGTAGTCCATTGCACCACGAAAGTTTTCACGTAGTTGTGCATCAGCGAGCGCATTTTTTGCCTGCTCATGAAAATGCTCTGGTGCTGACTCTTGAATTTTAACGCCGTGGTTTGATTCGTTCATGTTATTTTCCTCCCGTACGCTCTAATAAGAAACTTGCAAGGTGGCGACCACGCATAGGTTTTCCTTGATATTCCATCGCTCCGTTAATATTCAAAAGGCAACCCCAGTCTGCACTTACCAAGTCGCTTGCTTGAGTCTCGGACAAATGCCGAGTCTTATCTTCAACCATAGCTTGGCTGATATTGGGATGTTTGACTGAAAAAGTACCACCAAACCCACAACATTCACTCTCGTAAGCCTGCTCTCGGAGTTCCACGTTATCGAGTTGACTAAGTAGTTGTGTCGCAGTTTTATGCACGTTCATTTCACGACGGGCGGCACAAGAGGTATGCATGACAACCGAGGTGTTATCTCCTTGATCGCTGAGTTTTACTCGGCAGACGTTAACGAGAAATTCAGTCAATTCGAATACACGGTTACAAAAAGAGTCAATTTTTGCTTGCTTGACATCATCTGCAAATAAACGTCGATAGTGGTGATGCATCATCCCGGCACAAGAACCTGATAGAACAATAATTGGCCAGTCCTCAGTGAACAAATCTATTTGGCTTTGTGCGACCTTTTTGGCTTCTTTATTGTATCCAGAGCTATAAGCAGGTTGCCCGCAACAGGTTTGTTTTTCGATGAAAATTACCTCAATTCCCTGTTGCTCTAATAAGGTAATGGCATCAAGACCTGCTTGTGGATCAAACATGTCAATCAGGCAAGTGGCATAGAAATATACTTTTATCGGTTTTGAAGGGTATATACGCATTTTTTTCTCTTATTAGTGTCAGCTATATTTATTAGCTTATGTTGGACTGTTATTATTCAAATCAAAATATCCAAATAATAAAATAGTTTAGTTATTGCTAGGTTCAACTTTTAAATGAGCTGAGATTGTTAGCCTCAGCCGATCTTAAAATGGGAGCAATGTACCGCTTAAGTTATCCTTTCTGGGCCAGCATCAACGCATCGGTCATGCCAAAAACATAGATCATCACCAAACCAATTATGCCCGTTGCAACAATGTAATAGAATGTTGGGATAACGGTTTTGCGAAGTGTTGCTCCTTCTCTACCTAATAAACCAACCGTGGCAGATGCCGCAACGACATTGTGAATGGCTACCATGTTACCCGCTGCAGCACCAACAGCTTGCAAGGAAACAACAGCAACGCTAGAAATGCTTAATGTTTGTGCAACCTCGAATTGGAACTGACTAAACATCATATTAGAGACAGTATTTGAACCTGCAATAAATGCTCCTAAAGCACCAATTGTAGGGCTGAGTGCAGGGAAGAAATCACCTACTATTCCTGATGCAAAGTTGGCAGTTGTAACGGGCATACTGGCTAAATCTGAAGCGTTGACACCTGAGTTAATAAAAATACGCACCATAGGAATGGTAAATATTAGTACAAAGCCTGCACCAACCAGTGTTCTACTTGACTCTCCGAGTGCATTCGCTAATGGTTTTAAGCTACGTGACTGAAGCAAAACTGCAAGTAATGCCACAAATACTAGGATACCACCTGGAAGATAGAGTGGTTGAAGGGACGCACTAATACCAGCTTCACCCAAAATGTTACTAAATGATAAGCTGATGCTCTTTAAAAAACCTTTGAAATCTGAACTTACACGGCTTGTTACAAGGATAGCAGCAAGTAATACATAAGGTGTCCAAGCCAATGTTAAGCTCATAGCATGTTTTTTACCGACTTCTAAGTCCATTTTCAATGAACCTAACCATTCTTTAGGCCAATTATTTTCACTTTCAAAATCCCATTGCTTCTTGGGAACAAGGAAACCTTTTTTCGCGGCGGTTACCACTATTGCCAGGCTGACTAAGCCACCAATTAATGATGGGAATTCTGCACCTAAGAAAACACCAGTAAGTGCATAAGGTATGGTGAAAGACAAACCTGCGAAAATAGCAAATGGTAAAATGTCTAACCCTTCAGTCCAGCTTTTATTCTTTCCGAAAAAACGGGTTAACATAATCGCCATTAATACAGGGATAAAAGTACCAACTGCAGCATGGATTAATGCAACATAACTTGTAATTTCCTGTAGATAGATGTCCCAATTTGAACCACCAGCGACTAGTGTTTGAGTGATGTTGTGTACATCAAGGCCCTTATTAACACCTACAATAATGGGTGTTCCTACAGCACCAAAGGACACTGCGGTTGATTGAATCATCATGCCCATTAATACAGCTGCTAATGCGGGGAAACCGATAGCAACTAAGAGAGGAGCCGCAATTGCTGCTGGCGTGCCGAAGCCGGAAGCACCTTCAATGAATGTGCCAAAACACCAGGCAATGATAATGGCTTGTACACGGCGGTCAGCAGAGATATCGGTAAAACCATTTCTAATTACGCTAATTGCACCTGTGTGTTTCAGTGTATTGAGTAGGAAAATGGCGCCGAATACAATCCAAAGAACAGCGAGGGTAATCATTAAACCTTGAAGAGAAGAGGCTATGACTCGATTGACGGACATGTCCCAGAATATTAGCGCGATCAGAACCGTTGAAATAAAAGCGACTGGCATGGCGTGTTTGGCTGGCCAATTTAGACCAACTAGCAATATGGCCGAGATAAGTATTGGCGAAAATGCGATTAACGCGAGCAGGGTTTCATTCATAATGGTATATCTTTCCTTTCGTTTTGATTTAGTAGGTGCTTTAAAAACAGATAAAAAATAGTTTCACCATTTCTATATGTAAGAAACTTGTAATCTGTTTGTTAAGTTAATGTAACGGTACAGTACACCTATCTTTTTTATTGATATAGGCCGATAATGAACAACATTATTTCCAAAAGTTGATCAATCATGGCAAGAGCAGATGATATTATCCTGTTTGTTCAGGTAGTAGAGGAGGGATCATTTAGTAAAGTATCAGAACTAAATTCTCTTACGAATTCAGTGGTTAGCAAACGTATTGCGAGGTTGGAAGAAGATCTTGGGGTTCAACTTTTGTTTCGTACAACACGTAAATTGACACTCAGCGAAGCAGGCAAGGTACTTTATCAAGGTGCTAAAAATGTGAAGCAGGCAACTTTAGAAGCCATTGACTCTGTGTATGGATATGGTGAAAGCGTTAAGGGCCATGTCAAGATGTCAGTACCAAGTATTTCTGGCAATCTGCTTTTAGCTGATGCGGTGGCTGAATTTTGCAGTATGCATCCCGCTTTAACCGTTGATATGTCGTTAGAAAATTCCTTTGTTGATCTTATTGAAGGTGGATATGACTTGGTGATCCGAACAGGAAAGTTAGTAGACTCAAGCTTAATCGCCCGTCATATTATAGATTCTCAATGGATTATTTGTGCAGCGCCTTCTTATATAACCCGTAATGGGAAACCTAAGACACCGGAAGATCTGATTAATCACAATTGTCTACAATATGCTTACCAAACAACGGGGGCATCTGACTGGGAATTCAAAGGAATTAATGGTAACTATATTGTCAAAGTCAAAGGAAACTTCACAACTAATAATGCTGTCGCATTAAGAAAAGCAGCACTAGGTGGCTATGGTCTAGCTTATGTGCCTAAATGTTTAGTCTATCAGGATTTGTTGAAAGGTGATTTATTAGACATATT
>JBLHNW010000130.1:0-8892 GCA_047622205.1 Paraglaciecola sp. | reverse complement strand
CCCCTCCAAACACACACTCCAGAAAGACTGATTCGTTTTGGAGCGGCTTCGGTAAGATGCTCCCAATCTAAAATTTACTGCCTATTTTCATGATTCTTTTTATCGTCCCTATCAAAAATAGGATCACCGGGCTTCCAAGGCGCTACGTTGGGCAAATCACCTAAGTTAATGTTCACTACATTGGCTTTTGAAGGGATTCTGGAACTAAGTAATTCCGGTGGTGCGACCGTCTCTAATATTATGTCTCCAGAATAGGAGCTAAAATATACAGAGAGTGGCTGTTGTCCTTTTTGATACACGAGCCCATTATTTTGTTTATCGCCATTCAGGAGTACCTTAGCATTAGTCTGTGCCTGGACAGAAACCGCCATATCATCAAAAATAGTAGCTTTAATTATTCCGTTTGCTGACTGCGCAGAAGAGTTTCCATGTTGCACGAAACCACGCATTTGCAACGAAACGTCTCCACTTTGGGTTTCCGCGCGAAATAAACCGGTAGTGTTTAGGCTTATATTACCCGTGCGACTTACCGCTTCTATATGACTGGCAGTTTTATCAATTTTGATAAAGCCCGCATCTGTTTCGGCATATATGCCCACTGTATCGGGGAAAAGCACAGACACATCGGTTCGCCCACGCAAATTACCGGCCTGATCAAGAACCGGCTCATCGTATACTACTTCGATATAAAGTCGTCCGTCTTTTTGCTGTATGTCAAAGCGGGGCTTTATTGGTGAATCACCAATTTCTTGTATCGCAACGTGATAAAAAACCTTTTCTTCCTGATGATTTCGAGAACGAATACTGCCATAAGGATTTTTAACCACGACCAGACGTGATACCGGGATTTCACCGTTCCAGTCGAAGCTATTTATGTTCACTTTTGTAGCCTTGCCACTTGCCGCTTGTTGCGCCGTTGGTGTTTCAGTGACCGGTTTTACTGTGGATGACGATGAGATGTTGTTGAGCGTACATCCCGTCAGAAAAATTAGTACCAAACCCAAAGAAAAACGTAATATTCGATGATAGAAAATAGCCCAAAAAGGCATGATGTAATATTCCTTATTGTGATGAGTGTAGATCGCAGGATCTCGAGTTTAGTTTAATTAAACTACTTGTCTTAAACAATGTGAAGGCAGTAGGTGCCACAATAAAAGTCAAGGCACTATAAACATAAACTGTATAAAAAACACAAGGCCAGCAGTTGCTGGCCTTAAATCAAACTTAACTATACTTATTTACTATTGAGTCCAATAAGCGTCCAACTGCACTCCTGCAGAATCTTGTCTCCCTCGCACACGAATAAACCAGGTGCCCTCTGTAGGATTTGAAATACTACATACATGATCATTACCCCGGCCCCTATCAATGCAATCATTGTTTCTGTTAGTAGGCGGGGAGCCGAAATTGATTAGAAGATCGACGTCGCCGCTACCACCAGACGTTTGTACATCAAGCAAGGCTGCGCCCGCTGGCACATCAATGGTGTAATCGCCATTTTGACGTCTTGCCACACTCACATCGGTTTCAGTGAAGCCACCGGTGGTGGCTGCTCCGTCGTCTACCATAACATCCTCAGAATCGACGTTGGTTGCACCTTCATTGTCAGTTACCGTTAAGGAAACTGCGTAGGTACCAGACGCAGCATATACATTCATTGGCATTTCCTCTGACGATGAATTGCCGTCACCAAAGTCCCAATCATAAGCAACGACTGCACCGTCAGGATCAGTACTTGCTGAACCATCAAAACTACAATCTAAGTCGGTACAATTTGCGGTAAACGATGCGGTGGGAGATACATTACCGCCACCAGAACCACATGAATCAAACTTGAATTTAGAAATACTCGTGGCCCATTGACCATTTTGGTTGCCGTATTCGTTGGTATACCAGAAAGTACATTCATCAACTGGATCAACAGCCATATGACTGTAATCACCCCAACGGTTGCTGGTGTTTCTATCAGTACCATTAACCAAAGTGAACTCAGCCTCGCTCATTGTTCCAGCTGCACTACCGGCCAATCTGCCCGTATAGCGAATGCCCGGAAAATCACTGCTGCTTCCCCAGCTATAGGCAAGAGCCATGTTGCCGTCTTTATCCATAGCTATAGAGCCCATCCAACGATTTTTCTCGTCAGGAGCATACGTGCCTTCTTGGAATAGACTCCAGCTTCCATTTTCCCGTCGTAGCTCAAACCAGCGGATACCGCCGTGATCAGTGTCATCCACATCGGTGACGAAATTGCCAACAATAGTCTCGTAGCTAGTGAAATTACGATATTGTGCCCGGAACATCACGACTTCTCTCAAAGGATCTAAAGTAGTGTTTGTGCCTGCTTGTGGAAAACAATTAAATGAAGTTAAGCCACATAAATCGGAATCGAATTCTGCAACAGCAAAATCTGCAACTTTAGTGAAACTTGCATTATTCACATCATTAAAGTCCGCTACTAACTCCCATAGTTCAACAAAATCCTGGGTAGGATCATTGGAATTTGAATTATGTACCTCATCATCACGATGACGTAAGAAATATCCTGGCGTGCCATCTGGCATATCAGTGCTGCCGTCGTGATCAGCCGGAGTAATCATTTGAAAGCCGAAACCATTAATATCGGGCGCAGCTATGCGGATCATTGTCGCAGCACTACCTGCCAACATAGCATCTCGATCTAAAGCATAAACAGCTGGGTCGTTTTCATTTGTGCCGACATAATATGCGTCGGAACCAACTCCATATTTGGGATAATCGGGAAAACTTGGTGCCGCAAATGCGTAAGCGAACCAGCCTCCAGCAAGTGGATCAGACGTTTGCGAAATGTACACACACAAATTATTTCCGCGACTTGAGAATTCGCTTAATAACCATCTGTCGGCCATTTCGTCGAACAACACGATAGGATCACCAGCACCAGTGGAACAATTACCGCTGCCGAGAGACTCCATGCTTGTGGGACCACTAACCAAAGAGCCAGTGTTTTTGTCATAAACAGTAAAAATTGAACCACTGTTACCATTAATAGATTGAATATAGTAATTCAATCCAACATCACCTGACGTATCTGGGGGGTTAACACCCGTGTAGCCACTGCCATCAAACTGCAATTCAACCGCTCGACTGTTCTCAGCTTTGTTCACTGAAACAGCATTTTGTTTCACCATCAAAGAGTCAATTTTGCTCGCCACGGGATTAACCGGAGCACCCGGGGTCTCATAGCCTGGCTTAAATCGACGCCTTGGCATATCTTTTATCGCATCACCAGGTTGCCATGCCCGTGGTTTATTCATTTTTCTAAGATCTAGTTGGAACTTAGAAGGGGTAACTTTTTGTGAAACCCAAGCTTTCCCTGAGTCTGTTTCTGTTGGAGTCTGTTGTGCAGCTTGAAGTCCACTACTCAAGCCGATAGAGGCGAATAGTGCGGCAACAGCCGTTATTTTTCTTATTCGATGTGTAGAGTTCAAAGTAAGATCCTTTTTTTACAGCTAGTTATATATTTATTTAACAATATACGATTTACGGATGAACTCCGACTTATCGCATGATCAAATATACTAAACAATTCGCATAAATAATATGGCTATTTTTTGAAGACAGCGAAATAACTATTGTTAAAACAGGGGAATAAATAATAGTGTTTTATATCAATTAGATAAAAAACACTCCTAACATAAGGAGTGTATTTATTTTACCTTTAAATTGGCGAGTGAATTATCTATAAGTAAAATAAGGAAACTAATCTTCTGAGAAACGAAAATAAAAAATTATTTTTCCTCCAACAACTAATCTGACAAAAAAAATATGTGTCCATTATAATCGCAGGTACCTTGTTTAATACTCACAATTGGCACAAAGCTGTTTTTGAAAATGTCACTATCCATTCTACTTTGGTGTTGTGAGTTCAATCTTCAAATCGCTGTTTCACTTTTCAGCAACAGACATTTTAGGTAACTTTAATTATCGAGATTAGCCGTGTATTTTAGTCAATCTGAACAGAACATAGTAAAAATGAATTCTATTAATCAATGTGTTGTTAAAGGCTAACTTATGCAGCTTCTGATTTTAACCCCGTTTAACACATAGAGCTTTTTGTCGAATTACTTGTATCAGGAAATTATGACATAGTACGTGGGTGCGCTAATGTAATAGACAATTTAGATGGTCACATTGAAGATGAGGTATTAAATCGGTGTTCTGATAAGTTAACATTGGCTAAAGATGGATGTTCTGCTCCTGATAAGAAAAACATTATTTTATATATATTAAGCCTTTTTGGTGGAAACAATGAATGTGAGTTTGATTCATCTATTTATGATTATGATGAAGAAATATTAAATCGCATAGTTAATAAAAGAAATGAAACCTAAGTTAATAGCTTAAAAATCACTATTCAAATGGGTCGCTGTTACTTGCCCGTCAATAGTCAACGGCTAATGTCTCCTAAGGATTTTTTGTACTCTTAAGCCAGCAAATAACTACTCAAGTTTCTGGTATGAGTCACCGTTTATATTATTTACCTTAAAAGGTAACCTAACTGCAAGTTCAGACTGATCCACTGTTGCCCACATAGATTTGAGAATATGATATGAAACTAGATAGTTTTATATCTATCGAAGATGAAGATATAGACTTAATTCTTTCCTTTACCCTTGAGGATGAACCGCAGACTGTCGGAAAACTGGGAAGCAACTACGGGCGCTAATGTCTGCTTTTGATCCAAGCTACGTGAAAACTATTAGAACTTAGAACTTAATGTAATCAACCTCCACAAAGCTTACTATTTTTCAATAAAAACCCAACCTAAAACCCACTTAAGTAGCTAAATTGACAATTTTATTACTACAAATTTCCATCGTCTGTCATAAATTTGACTTCTCGCACAGCCTGGATCTTTAGTGCGCTTAAGCATTCAAACCTCTTCGAGGCATACGTTTAAAATTAGTCTCACAAAAGCCGTACAATGCATATCTAAAGATCAACACTTTCGCCTTCGTTAAGAATATAAAGTGGCGTCTTTGGCTTCAGCTCATTATGCATATGCAACAACCGAAGAAGTGCTGAGTGAGAGCTGTGGTCGCCCATTTTCCAACTTGAATTGCCATAACCCCAAGGGATCATAAGCTTACAATTCAATTCATCGGCAGCTGCCAATGCATCCTCTGGTGTAGTGTGAACATAGCGATACCAATCACCATTTTCTTCATGGTAGTAAGATGCAATTGGGATTAAGCATATATCCATATCACCGTAACGTTGCTGGATGTCTTCAAAGTGCTTCGAGTAACCGGTATCTCCCGCAAAGAAAAGGCGCTTTCCGTTATATTCCAACACCCAACCACCCCATAATGTCATGTCGTTATCGTCGTAAAGATAAGGCACCCAAATACGACTACTAAAATGATGTGCAGGGACAAAATGAATATCCACATTATTTAATTTAACGGATGAAAACCACGCCATTTCTTTTAGATTAAATCCACGGTCAGGAAAATGCTTGGCAAAGTCTAAGGGCGCAAAATACTGGGGATTCGTACCGATATCAGTAATGTCATCTTTATTGAAGTGATCATAGTGAATATGTGAGTACAAAACGCCATTCACTGCTGACACTTGTTGATCATCTAACCAAGTCGGTGCTTTACGATTGAAGCCACTGTCAAACCGAAATGCCCAATTCACAGGCCAGTCAAATTGTTTACTAACAGGGTCGAAGAGAAATGAAGTGCCATCATCTGTCTCTATATAAAAACTGGCATGCCCCAACCATTTTATCGAAAAGCCAGCATCAATTTCAGAGACCTGTTGCTCACCTTGAAAAACGCAGTTCTCAGCAGGTGAATCAAGTTGGCAGATTACATTTGAAGAGATCGGATAACAGTTTTCTGTGCAAGTGAAGGGATAACTCTTTTTGCCTGGATATAGGTTAGCAAAGCGTTCACTTTCTGGCTCATTATCTTTGTATTTTACTACCGAACCGCTTGATTCGATGCGTTGCACGGTATTATTTGACGTACACCCAAGGGTATACCAAACCGTCACAAACAAGACTATCCACTTTATCATTTAACGTGTACTCACTTGGTACAATTGTTTATCGGCACATATATACACATACCCCCTCTAACAGTAGCGCGCTATTTTACCGCTGCCAATATCCACAACAGGCAATCTAAACCGCCGCTACGAATAGAAATGTCAGCCTGGGCACGTACTAGCGGTTTAGCATGAAATGCAACACCTAAGGACGCAGCGTTCATCATCAATAAATCGTTTGCACCGTCTCCCATAGCAATAGTTTGGCTATGAGGTATTTTCCAGCGCGCAGCCAATTCATCTAAAGTACTGGCTTTTACTTTTGCATCAATAATATCACCGGAAACTTTGCCGCTTAGTTTTCCGTCAATTATTTCCAGTTTATTTGCCACCGCGGCATCAAGTTCGAGTCTTTGCAGCAGATAATCTGCAAAAAAAGTAAATCCACCAGATGCAATGGCCAATTTCCAGTTATATTTTTTAAGTATTTTGACCAGGTTAGATAGCCCTGGCATCAGTGGCAATGCACTGAGTACAGTGTGTAAAATCACTACATCAGCGCCACTTAAACACCCTACCCGACTTCGTAAACTTTCGGCAAAATCTAGTTTACCTTGCATCGCTAGTTCCGTGACTTCTGAGACTTGCTCCCCAACCCCAGCCAATTTTGCAAGTTCGTCAATACATTCAACAGCAATCACCGTGCTGTCCATGTCCATCAATAATAAACCTGGCTCGGTCAAGCTTGGTATTTTATCGAACAAGCACAACTCGATTTGATGGCTTGTAGCTAGAGTTTCCAGTTTGGGCCGCAGATCAGTGTTCACACGCAGATTTACTCTGGCTGCAATCGCGTAGCCAGTCATTCCGGACATCCGCACAATCTTGAAGAAACGTATATTGAGTTCAGCAATTAATGCCTGTTCAACTTGAAATAACTTATTTAAATTCAAACCTTCACTGAAAATCACCAAAGTGGGATCATCGCTGTGGCTTTTGAAATCTCTCGAATTGTTAAGGGCGGAGTCAGCTCCATTAAATTGAGTTGGAGTCAGCAAATTGTTGCCTACAAAAGAAAACACATCAAACTGTGGATTATCTGCAAGGTTCTGTAAATAAAGGCTGGAAGATAGTTGCCGGGAAGAAAGAGAAAGTTCGAACACTGCTGTTATGCCGTCAAAATAAAGGAACAGGAATGTTAACTAATGCAGAGCACTATTTCCAATTACTATTCAGCATAAATTATGTCACGAGCCAAAACGAAGAGGACAACACTAGGAGTCTTATTTAAATTTCAATTCTCAGGGTTTATTTTTAAGCCAGAATATGTAATGTGCATTTAGCTTGGCAGGAAGCAGGGGATTTTTACAACTTAAAAAACATGGAGGTTATACCCGCTATTTTGCGCAGTATATGTTGTTCTGATTCAACCCATTCGATAGCTTTTCCCACGGATTCGCAACAAATTATGCCCCTGGGTTCAAAGTCTTCATGATAAATATAGTCAAATAGTGAATAAATATCATTGGGTTCAAAATAGTTCTTATTGAAACTTTTAGTGGCGTGATGATTTCGCGCGTCAGAAGCGACTAACACCTGGTCCTTAAGGATTGCATTAAAATATTCAGAATAATCTGTTTTTTTTAATCTCACTCCAGAAGTAAAAATATGCTCCTTACCAGCAACACACATTAAGCAGACTATTTCACTTTTATCCTTGTTAAACTCCCAAAGGCTCACCCTGTTTGCATGCGTGATATGCTGCATGGTTGTCAAACATATTTGTTCGAGCTTTTGTTGATTATCTTTATTGGGATTACTTACAGTAATCACCATATCTGTCAAAATTTCCATAAACTAAAATGTAACGGTAACAAACTATGAGTTACCTATGACGTTAACATATTTATTAATTTAGTTCTTTGATATTGATTTATGAACAACAAAATAAGTGAATTTTATTGCCCGATCTTGTTTATGGACACCAGTGCTAATTATTAAAAAACCTGAACTCGATGACTATTAACGCTCTGCAGCCACAGAGTGACTCCGCAAGGCCAATAAAATCGTTTTGCGCGTATCCGCAGGATCAATTACTGCATCTATTTCAAGAATACTCGCGACTTCATTTGCCTGCCCCCGTTGATATTGCTCAGCCACCAGCTTTTCATAAAGTACCTGTCGGGCTTGTGGTTCTTGCAGCGCAGCTAGTTGTTTTTTAAAACCAAGTTTTACCGCCCCTTCCAAACCCATGCCACCAAATTCGCCACTTGGCCAGGAAACCGTATATTGCGGGTTACTAGTGCTACCACCGAGCAGAGCCTGGGCCCCCAAGCCGTAACATTTACGCACAACCACTGCAATAAAGGGCACGGTTAATTTCCCACCTGCAACAAACAGTTTTGACAAACGCCTTACTGCACCCAACTTTTCATGCTCAGGACCCACCATAAAACCGGGTGTATCACACAAGGAAACCATGGGAATAGCAAAATTGTTGCACAAGGTTATAAATTCACTGGCCTTCTCCCCTGCATCTACGTCTATAGCGCCACCTAGAACTTTACAGTCGCTAGCAAGTAAGCCGATGGCCTGACCTTGCAAGCGCATAAAACCGGTGACAATTGCTCCCCCATATCCGGCTCTTAATTCAATGAATGAGTCTGTGTCTGCAAGAGTCCTAATTAATGCCCGTATATCGTATACAAATCGTCGATCGTCAGGCAGAGCATGTCGCAAACTAAGCTGGTCAACACATGACCATTGTTCGGTATCAATATCACCGTTACGGTTTTCACTTGTTTGAAAATAGGATAAGCAATGCCGGGCCAACGCTGTCGCATGAACCTCATCGTC
>JBLHNW010000129.1:0-8913 GCA_047622205.1 Paraglaciecola sp. | reverse complement strand
GCATTATGCAAAACTTAGTGGAGCATGGTTTGTGTGAAAGCATGCCAGTCGCCGTGATAGATCAGGCAAGCTCCCGACAACAAAAGGTGTGCATCGGCAGTGCCCTAAACATTTCTCAACGTGTTGAGAATATGGATTTTAACGGTCCTGCAGTGATTATTGTTGGCGAAGTTGTGAGTAAAAGATGTAAGGTTGATTTAGAATTGTTGGATACATCCTTTGCACACGATAAAATAAGCTATTATGCCTGACATCCCAGATGCAAACAGTAAAGTCGATAAGGCCTTAACGGCCCCTGATTTCAAACACTATATTCGTATCATCGGACGCGGTCAGCGGGCAGGGCGTACTTTGACCCAACACGAAGCCTTCGAAGCAATGACAATGGTGATCAAGAACGAAGTGACGCCAGAGCAAAAAGGTGCGTTTCTAATGCTACTGCGCGTAAGAGAAGAAACCTCTGAGGAGCTTGCAGGGTTTACCCAGGCTTTTCGCCAGTTCAACTTGCCTGGAGTGAATCAACTGGGTGTGGATTTGGATATGGGCTGTTACGCTGGAAAGCGCCGGCACCTGCCATGGTTTTTACTTGCAGTGATGATCCTTGCCCAAAGTGGTAAACGCATTTTTCTGCACGGTACCCATGAACCTGATTCTAAGCGCTTATACCTGAACGACGTGTTGCCAGCTATAGGGTTTGCGGTGGCTGACAATGTTGCTGATGCCACCAGGCAACTAGACGCCTATGGTTTTGCCTATATGGAATTGAGCCAGGTTAATTCACAACTTGATAGTCTTATTCAGTTACGTGCTCAATTTGGTCTGCGCTCTTGTGCCAATACCCTGGCAAGAATACTCAATCCTTCCCAGGCTTCGAACAGTCTCCAGGGGGTTTTTCATCGTCACGTGGATGAAAAACACAGACGTACGGCAGCCTTACTGGAAGATGCCAATGTCCTGTGTTTTAGAGGCGAGGGCGGAGAAGTTGAATTTAATCCTGAACGAGATGTAACCCTGCATACCTGCCGCAGTACAACTCAAGATTGCATAGAAATAAGTGCAATGAACGATGCGTGGGTAAGCAAACCCAAGCAGCTTGAAGCTTCACAGATGATCGCCGTATGGCAAGGTAAAGAGAATGATTATGCTAGCAGTGCAATCACCGGTACCTTAGCCATAATGTTGGTATTGATGGAAAAACTGGATTGGAGTCTTGCATTACAAAAAGCCCAACAGCTTTGGTCTGCGCGTAATAAAAACTGGCCAGCGCCTCTTCTCAATGAAAAGGATCTCTCCAATTTTGACACCTCGGGAAAACATTACGCTCATTAAGCCTTGATGAGTTAATTTGGCTGCACAGTACTTTATCTGAATGCACAATGTTGGTGAGTAAAAAAAAGCTGCGGCTCTTGCTCTGCCAAGCTACAAATTGAGTGCCCACAATGAGTGGTATAAGGTTCGTAACTGTGGCTATTCATCGTGTGCCCTCTCCCTTTTCTGTTATTTGATTTTATTGGCCTTTGCTCAAATCGTTTTAACATTTTTCTTGCATACGCCTGTTTCGACCAGAAAAACTGTCATTGGCTACTGGGTTCTCATTTACACAATCAGGTGATATGAGAAACAGAACTTCATTACATATTATTGAGTCAACAATGTTGCAATAACGGCCGGTATTTTCAAGAAAATCTATTGCGTATAATTATCAACACTCATTAGTAAAGGGATCGACAATGCCATAAAAAATTTGTATCAGACAGTCATCCGCCTGAAAGGGTAAAATGTTGAATTGTGTTCCACAATTCCGCAAATTATTTATACAAGTCTCCCCACACACCGCTCCTTTGATTCTCCTAAATAGTACTAAGCGCTATTCACAATTTAAGAATTTCTTAAGATTTTCAGGATATATTTGATCTGAATCAGAAACCGTTTTTGGTTGCAGGAATAGACTTTCCATAGCGCTACAACGCGCTTCCAAAAACATTCATTGGCATCTTAGTTTAGTGAAATTGAACTTGCTGTCGCATTCCTGAACAGGTAGCTCAGGCAGTGCGGAAAAAGTCTGATTGCTCAAAACAATTGACAATGCATTCGTCGGTTAAAAAAAACCGTTGCTCAAGGTGCCTGCTCAAGAGGGCTTTCTGTTGTAGCAAAGGCCCAACTCGCATTTAGCCGGGAGGTAACTATGTTAAAACGATTCTACTGGGCTTTAGCCTTTACGACACCACTGTTTGCTGGTCTTTGTAATGCAGCAGATGACACTACAGTCAACCGAATGATTGCAGCACAATGTGCACAGTGCCATGGCCCCAATGGACAAGCTGTTGGTGATATGGATGGTCTTGATGATGAAAGCTTTAAAGATTTAATGGAAGATCTAAAGGATATGCGTTCCGAAGATCAGCCGGAAGACATTATGGATCATCAGGCTTTGGGATATACCCTCGACCAACTTCGCCGCATCGCACGGTACTATGATTCAATCAAAGAGCAAGGTGATGACGAGGGAAATCGGGAGGATGAGCATGAACATTAAGCTTGTTACACCGATCCAACACTTACGAATTTCCTGCAGCAATGCTGCAAATGCAGTTAATTCGGCCGCAGACTTTCTGTTTTCTATCGCTAAGCATGCCGATGAAAGGAGCACAAGAAAATGAAATTTAACAGAAGAGATTTTTTAAAAGCGTTTGGCACCGCAGTGGCCTTAACAGTAACCCCTACGGTAATAAAAGCTAAGACTGCCCCAAAGATCATCGTAGTTGGAGGTGGCTTTGCAGGTTCAACAGTCGCCAGATATTTGGCGATGTGGAGCCAACAGAGTATAGATGTCACACTGATTGATCCAGCAAAGGGACATGTCTCTTGCGTGATGAGTAATTTGGTGCTTAATCGACAATTGAATTTGAACCAGCTCACTTTTTCCCATGATGCATTGGAAGGCCTGGGAATTTCCGTTATTCGAGACAAAGTTGCGAGTATCGGCAGTGCTGGCAAAAGCGTGACTCTGGTAAGCGGTGCTACACTGGCTTGCGACAGGTTAGTGCTGGCACCAGGGATTGATTTTAAAGTGCTTGATGGCACAGATTTTAACTTAACGCCACACGCCTGGATTGCAGGTTCGCAAACAAGGTTATTTGCTTCTCAGGTGAATCGTATAAGGGCGGGTTCAACATATATTATGACGATCCCCAAAGCGCCTTATCGCTGTCCTCCCGGGCCATATGAAAGAGCCTGTGTGGTGGCCGATATTATCATGAGGAAAGGTTTTAACGGCGGCGACACTAAAGTTATTGTGTTGGACGAAAATGATGGTATTCAGGCCGAGAAAGATACCTTTGAACGGGCCTATAGTAGTCTGTACCAGAATATCGTTGAGTATATTCCTAATGCAACAATAGAAACGGTGGATTCTGTGCAGAAAACCATCTCAACCAGCCGTGGAGATTTCAGCGCTGATGTGATGAATATTATTCCCCGTCATCAGGCAGCGGAATTTGTGCGCAATGCTGGTTTGACTGACGGAGGTGACTGGGCCTTGGTTGACCCATTGACCTACGAGTCGACATTGGCTGAATATTCCGGGGTGCATGTGATTGGTGACACACAAAATACTTCACAACCAAAATCAGCTCACATGGCCAATGCACAGGCAAAAATTTGTGCTGATGCAATTATTCGTTCACTCAACGGACAGTCAAACTTTGAACAGGAAAGAATTGACAATATAACTACAAATTCAGCATGTTATAGCCCTATCACGTTTGACCAGGCATCTTGGTTAACCGCCAACTACGCCTATGATCCCAATAGCAATCAAATGTCAGCGACTCATGTTGGTGAAGCTGAGGAATGGAGCAAAGACAACTACGAGCAAATGTTTGACTGGGCAAAAAATCTGTTTAATGACAGTTTTGGTGAAACCCTGCGCACCTAACAATAAGGCGTGTTAATAGCAGTTCAATAGTTTAATTATTTGAAGGCAGGGACTTGGTGCGTTTAGGTGAGCGCCGCTCGTCCAAGGATGGACTTTCGTTTTATTATAAAATGAATGTTACAGGTAACAGTGTGGCCTTATTCAGAGCTTGCCTACATATTGAAAATCGCTTGCAAGCGAGTTATTGCATATCTGTCATTTACATTTTCAAAGCCCTTGCACATTTACGAGTGATACGGGCTCGCAAATTCTAGTTACCTATTCTTTTTGCACTACTTTGGTGCGCATGCACTATATCCATCATTTCCACTTGATATATCAATATTTTTTATTTTTAACACATTGATATTCAATAATAAAATACTTGGCTTGTGGATTGCTTTTGTCTTATTAGAATTGCTTGGATACGCTGTAAAATAAGTGAAAATAGTGAGTAAACAAAAACAGGGTACGAAGCAAGAATTGCGTATTTTGTTGATCGATGAAGATATTGAACGTGCAGCCACGATTAGTTCTGCATTGGATAAGTCCCGGTATAAAATCTGCCATATCGTCAGCCCTTCTAGTGCATTGCTAAAAGAAGTTGATAGCCTTCAGCCCGACATTATCGTTATCGATATGGAATCCCCTAATCGAGACATTTTAGAAAGCTTGCATACGATTTCTGATTTTAATCCAAAGCCAGTAGTGATGTTTTCGGCACAGGAAGACACAGAGATGATTAATTTATCAGTTAATTCTGGCGTAAGCGCATACGTAGTGGGGGACGTTGATCCAATTCGGGTGAAATCTATTCTTGATGCGGCAGTGGCACGATTTCAGGCATACCAACAGCTTAGAAATGAGTTGCATGAAACCCGTAGTCAACTTGAATCAAGGAAATTGATAGATATGGCCAAACGCTTGTTGATGAAAAATAAGAATTTAACAGAAGAGCAAGCCTTTCATACCATGCGTAAAACTGCGATGGATGCCGGGCAAAAGATTGAAGATGTGGCCAAAACAATTATTTCTATGCTACGTACGCTAGAAGATGAATCGAATATCATAAAAAGAAGCACAGAATCATGATTAAACCAGAACAATCGAATCTGAACTTAGGCTTTGTGCCATTGACCGATTCGGCTCCACTTATCGTCGCCAAAGAACTTGGTTTTTTTAGCCAATGGGGTTTAAATGTTGAGCTTCACAAACAGAATTCCTGGGCAACGCTAAGGGACAAATTACACGCCGGCATATTAGATGCGGCACAAATGTTGGCTCCAATGCCTATTGCCAGCTCTCTCGGACTTGGTGTGAAAGCTACCAGAGTTATAACACCTCTGGTGCTGAGTCTTAATGGTAACGCAATTACTCTGGCTGAAGGATTACATCAGGAAATTCTTACTGCAAACAACATAAATAACATTACGCTGCCAATGGCAGCATATTTACTGCAGCAGGTGATCGCCAAACGTCGCGCAAACGGCAAATCAAAACTTAGATTTGCCACGGTATTTCCTTACAGTTGTCATAACTATCAATTACGTGATTGGTTAATGTCAGCGGGTATCAATGATCAAGACGTAGAAATTGTTATTGTACCCCCCGTTAATATGGTCGGATTTTTACACAGTGGAGAAATAGACGGATGTTGTGTTGGTGGGCCTTGGAACGCCAAAGCCGTTCGTAGTGGAATTGGATTAACTGCGCTAACTTCATTTGATATATGGCAAGACTCTCCAGAAAAAGTACTCGGGGTGTTGGAAAACTGGCATCGGAGCAATCCAAATACTCTATTGATGCTGTGTGCTGCGTTAAAACAAGCTTGTGTATGGTTAGAAAGTATTCCAAATCGCTTCGAAGCTGCTCGTATGCTCTGTCTTGAAAAGTATCTAAATGCTGAGCTCGATGTAATTGCACCGTCTTTGCTTGGCAGTTGCTTAACGCATGCCTCTATGTCGCCGCGATTTATTCCCTCTTATAACCAGTTTTCCGTTTCTTACAACGGCTCAATTAACATACCCGAGCATATTCGTGGCGAGTGGTTACTCAAGCACATGAGTAACGCCGGACAATTAGCAGATGTGGAGATCCCGAATAATCTAATTACCAGTATATTTCGTCCTGACATCTATCAGAAAATGCGCTTGTTACTGGAAGACCAATCGGTGCAGTTTTATCGCAAGTCAGGCTAGTGCTCACCGATGCTGCTAGCACTGTGATTGTGCGCGTTGCACTGTTTTGAAATCAATAATAATAGTTTTTAAAATGAAATTCCATCTAACGTGTTGAAATATATATGAAATATAACTTGGCACTATAACTGCTATACGTTCTATGAATGCATTTATGCATATAATAATAACGAAACGATAAACACACACTGTAGGTCATGCGAAGTTGCAATCTTACAGTACGGCAATGTTGCCCACACAGATTTTCCGTGTCCTGGAATTTGTGTGGGTTTTTTTTTGGAAAAAATTGGAGTGAGAAATGCCGAAGCAAAAACTATTAGTAACAGAGTTGTTGTCAAAATTAAGACAGACGGCTAAATCTTTTCAATTAGGTGTTGTAGTCGCGACCTTTGCGGGTATTTTACTCGCTACCAGCAGTGTTCATGCTGAGAAAGTGGGTTATCCGGAAAAAGAAGAACTTAAGTTTGGCTTTATTAAATTAACTGACATGGCGCCGCTTGCGATAGCTTATGAAAAAGGCTTTTTCGAAGAAGAAGGGCTATATGTCACTCTTGAAGCTCAAGCAAATTGGAAAGTGCTGTTAGACAGGGTGATAGATGGCCAGCTAGACGGCGCACATATGCTTGCCGGTCAGCCTTTAGGGGCGACAATTGGTTATGGTACTGAGGCACATATTATTACTGCTTTTAGTATGGATCTAAATGGCAATGCGATTACGGTTTCCAATGACATTTGGAAACAAATGAAACCTCATATTCCCTATGAAAATGGCAAACCAGTTCATCCCATTAAAGCTGACGCTTTGAAACCTGTGGTTGATTCGTTCAAAGATGCAGGTAAACCTTTTAAAATGGGAATGGTATTCCCGGTTTCTACCCACAACTATGAATTGCGTTATTGGTTAGCCGCGGGTGGGATCCACCCAGGTTATTATGCGCCCCATAAAGGTGATACCAGTGGGCAAATCGACGCTGATGCGCTGTTATCGGTAACCCCACCACCGCAAATGCCGTCGACTATGGAAGCGGGCACCATTCACGGTTACTGCGTAGGTGAACCGTGGAATCAACAAGCCGTATTTAAAGGAATTGGCGTACCCGTCGTAACCGATTACGAAATTTGGAAAAACAATCCAGAAAAAGTGTTCGGCGTGAGTAAAGGTTGGGCAGAGAAAAATCCCAACACCCATATTCGTGTAGTTAAAGCAATGATACGAGCGGCTATGTGGCTTGATGAAAACAACAACGCTAATCGTATGGAAGCTGTGAAAATACTCGCGAAGAGCCAATATGTCGGTGCCGATGCAGAAGTCATTGCAAACAGTATGACAGGTACCTTTGAATATGAAAAAGGTGACATACGTGAGGTCCCGGACTTCAACGTATTCTTCCGTTACAACGCTACTTACCCCTATTACAGCGATGCAATTTGGTATCTAACTCAGATGCGTCGATGGGGACAAATTAGCGAACAGAAATCTGATAGCTGGTTCAAAGACATCGCCAAAAAAGTCTATCGCCCCGACATCTATGCTCAGGCAGCTAAAGCACTTATTGCAGAAGGAAAAGCAAACGCCAAGGATTTTCCTGAATTTGCGACAGAATCCGGGTTCAAGCCTGAACAAACACACTTTATTGACAACATTGTGTATGACGGTAGCCAACCTAACGCGTATTTAGAAAAATTCAATATTGGCCTTAAAAAAGATAGCAAAATCTAATGTTGGGATGCTCGCTAACCGCTTTACGCTAGACACCTTACGGTTGTTCTAGCGCGGTTAGCGACCATGGTTAATTCCGGGAGAATTAAATGTCTAAACAACAAGTAGCACCAATGATTTTCAATAACGTAAAAAGTCTCAATATTCATGCTGTTACTAGATTACTGGGAAAAGCCGCATTGCCGATTATCGGTATGGTGATTTTTCTTGGTCTGTGGAATGTTGCAGCGAAAAATATCGATACTTCGTTGGGCCAGTTTCCAGGTCCGTCGGCAGTATGGCAACAAGCGGTTGTATTGGTCGATGAGCACAATGCACAAAGTGTCAAAGCTCAAGCTTTTTATGCACGCCAGGACATAAGAAATGCGGCAAGAATAGCAGATGACCCAAATTATCAAGCGAAAACCAGAGCTTTTACTGGACCACCGACATTCTTTCAACAAATTTGGACCAGTCTATACACCGTTTTGGTGGGCTTTTTAGTCGCATCGATACTGGCCGTGCCGATCGGTATTTTGTGCGGATTAAGTAAATCAGCTTACACCGCTATCAACCCGCTGATCCAACTGTTTAAACCCGTTTCACCTTTGGCTTGGTTACCATTAGTGACTATGGTGGTCAGCGCAGTATACGTAAGTCAGGATCCAATGTTTTCAAAGTCCTTTATTACGTCGGCGGTTACTGTTTCATTGTGCTGTTTATGGCCAACCTTGATTAACACTGCTGTAGGGGTGTCGAGTATTGATAAAGACCTCTTGAATGTTAGTAAAGTGCTCAGATTAAATGCCATGAACCATGTCATTAAAATAGTGATGCCATCATCAATTCCAGCGATATTTACTGGTTTGCGCTTATCCCTGAGTATTGGCTGGATGGTATTGATTGCGGCAGAAATGCTGGCGCAAAACCCTGGTCTGGGGAAATTTGTGTGGGATGAGTTTCAAAATGGTAGTTCTGAGTCTTTGGCCAGAATCATGGTCGCAGTTCTGACTATTGGGATAATTGGATTTGTGTTAGATCGCCTGATGCTGTTATTACAAAAGAGAGTCAGTTGGGACAAAAACGCTGCGTTACGGTAA